>CAJAYO010000433.1 GCA_903948415.1 uncultured Opitutia bacterium
ACGCCGACGGCACCATCGACACTTCCACCGGCACCACGAGCAGCGCCCGCGCCCCCGAAACCGACGAACGCCCCTGCTCCGTGATCTGCGACGCCTTCACCATCCTGAGCCAGCCCGTTTTCAGCACGAGCGGCACCGGCGCCGGCACTTATTACACCCAGACCTCCGGCTGGAACGACAAACTCAGCGACCACGCCTGTGACACCAACAGCACCTGGTCCTCGTCCTGGGCCACCACCCCGCCTTCCAACAGCAACGCGATGGACGGCAGCACCTCCGCTTCAGCCTACACCTATAATCCGATCGGCCTGCCCGCCTCTGCCAACGCCAAGAGCGGCACCACCACGACCGACCGGACGCGCACCACCAAATTCCTCTCTTCCAGCACGGAACTGTCCACCGCCATCATGACCGGACTCGTCCCGTCGAACCTCGCCCGCTCGGGCTACTACAGCGGCGGCGCCCACAATTTCCCCCGTTTCCTCGAGAACAACTCCTCCGGCACCCAGCGCGTCGTGGCCATCCGCGGCTCCCTCGTCGCCATGTATGAAAGCACCGTCGCCGTCGAACCGTGGTCCCTCCGGGTCTACGACGCCCCCGTCCGCCTCTGGGGCTTCAACGACCTCTTCGCCAACGGCCAGTTTCCCCCGCTCACCCCGAAGGTCATGTCCTACCGCCGCGTCGATTTCAACGACATCAACCAGACCCAATACGACGCCCTGAAAGCCAGCTGGGGTCTGTAAGCACCGCCCGGCGCCTTTCCCGCGGCGCCTTCGGCTCGTCGCGCCTGACCTCGCCCCGCCGCCGCTCAGTGCGGCTGCGCCAGCAGATGCTGCCGCAGCAAGTCCTTCCCGTAGTCGTTGCCGTTCGGCGTCCGCACCACGACATGGATGTGCTGCCGGTTCGGCGCCTGCGGATCCTTGGCCAGGTGCTTCAGGTTCGCCGGCCGCTGGTGGTCAAACTCGACCAGCACCACCGGACTGTGAATCCGGAAATAAAATACTCCCCCCGCCTCCGTCCCGCCGATCCACGCAAAATGCGTCGCGTCCAACTTCGCCCGCACCTCGGCCATTTTCACCTTCGCCTGCCCGTCGGCCAGGTTGGCCACAAACACCCCGATGAGCGCGACGAGCTGCTCCCGCTGCTCCGCCGACAACTCCGTCGCCCGCACGCCCGCGTAATCCAGCACCACGTTGTCCTTGAACGCCTCCGTCAGAGCGTTGTTCCCCGGCTTCGCCGTCGCCAGCACCGCCTTCGCCCGCTGCCCCGCGTCAAGCGACTGCAGCAGCGCGAAACCCATCGCCTGCTCTTTTTGCAGGATCGCCAGCCCCGCATATTTTCCCGACGGCGCCGCCACCGGCTCCGAACCGTAAAACGCCGGCGACATCACGACCTGGTCGCCCAGCACAAAATAATTCAGGATCAGATGGTGCCCGTCGACCTGGAAGCCCCACGGCTGCGTCGCCGACGGCTCGCCCATCACCGTGATCCAGTAAAGCTGCTCGCCATACTGCACAAAATCGCCGCCGCTCAGTTCCCCAAGCGTGTGGTTCAACTTCATGATGTCCTGCGCCAGCGTCAGCCCCTTCGCACTCAGCGCCGCCTTCATCAGCCCGAACGCCGCCGCCCGCTGCGCCTCGTCCATCGCCTGAAAACTCACGCCCTGCCGCCGGTAGAAATGCTGGTTCATCCACTTCCGCCACTCGTCGTCGCCCACCGGAAACACCGCGGTCTTCCGCTGCTCCGCACTCAACAACGACAGCCACGCCGCCGCCGCCGCCCGCACCGGCTCGGTCGTTACCCCCGTCGCGCGCACCGGAAACAACCCCGGCTCCACCTGCCCTTTCGCCGTGATCCCCCGAAACGGCTCCGCCAGGCCCTTCGCCTCCGCCTCGCGCGACATCCGCGCCGACCGCTCCAGCCACGCTGCCGACGCTGGCGGCGCCGGCGGCTGCGCCAGCAGGCCCGTCACACCGCACCACGCCATCAACACCAACAGGGATTCGTTTATTTTCATCGGGGTAAAATTTCCGCCCTCACCGGACATCGGTCATGGGTCGTTCTCTCTCCGCTTCGCGCAGAGAGCCTTAGCTTCGGGGCCGGTAAGCCGGATTCTGTTCTGCGCCTTGCGGCGCTTCGGCAGTCATTTCTCTCAACGCCCTCGCGGGCGAGTCTTCCTTCGCTCCGGCGCTTGCGCGCTTTCACGTCGGACGATGCGGCATACCCGTGACTATTGGACGGGCCGCCCAGTCACCTATTTTGCCTTGCACCGGAAGGGGTTTGTCCTGCCGCCGACGTCGCCGTCGGCGCGGTGGGCTCTTACCCCACCTTTTCACCCTTACCGCACGGTTGCCCGCGCGGCGGTATATTCTCTGTGACACTTTCCGTCGACGCGCCTTGAAACGCGCCTCCTGTGCTCGCCGTGAAGCTGGCACAGCATCCTGCCCTACGGTGTCCGGACTTTCCTCTCCATGTATAAAACGGGCGCGGCATTACCCGCGCCTTGGGATCAAAGAACACGGAGCGACTGCCAGGCCCCAAAGCTAAGACCGCGCACCGTAGGCCGCGCCCCGCCGAAAGCAAGGCCGCGCACCACCACCTCGCCGGCTGTCAGGCCGCGCCGGACAGACAGCCACCCCGTCTTCCGCCATACTGCTCCTCCTGGAAACCCTTTCCGCACCCGCTGCCTGCTCTCCCACCCCCATGACACCGCTCCGCTCTCCCCGCGCAACGGCCACGTCGGCACATGCCCCGGGCCCCTCTCTCCGCTTTGTCCCTCCCACGGCGACCGATCACGCCCCGGTCCAGTCGTCCGACGCTCAGCCCTCGCTCTCTCACGCCGAACTCATCGCGGAACTCCGCACCCGCGGCCTCCGCCTCACCCCGAGCCGCAGCGCCATGCTCGCCGCCCTCCTCGGTTGTTCCGCCCCCGTCACCCTGACCCAACTCCAGCACGCCGTCCGCCCGCAGCGGGTCGCCCTTGCCACCCTGTTCCGCAGTATGCTCCGCATGGAGGAAGTCGACCTCGTCACCCGCACCATCGACCTCCACGGCACCGCCAACTGGGAACTCAACGTCGGCCGCCGCCATGCCTTTCATCTCACCCACCGCGCAACCGGCGCAATCACCCCCCTCGATCCGCTGATCGCCCAGCCGCTGCACGACTTGCTGGCCCGCATGGCGGAGCGCCTCCACGACCGCGGCTACCGCCACCTCCGGCTCAACGTCGCTTTCCGCGGCACCCTGCGCGACGTCGGGCCCGCGGCCCACCCGGCGCCACAGCGCCACGTCGCGTAACCGGCGGCGGCCGTTCCCCGCCGCAGAAAGGTCTCAGCCTCCCGCCTCGCCCCGTGCGGGGCCCTTGACCCGCCCGCCGGGTTCGCCGACTTTTCTCCTCAACGCCGCGTGAAATCACTCCCGCTCCCGTCCGTCCGTGCGGACCCCGCCCCGCCCCTCCACTCCGCCCTGATGCTCCGCGCACTCGCGGCTTTGACGCCCCCTCCGGGCCGGAGCCCGTTGCAGTCCCTCCTGATCGCAGCCACCCTCGCCGCCACGCTGGGCTGGATCGACTTCGTATCCGGAATCTGGGTTTCCCTCCAGTTCTTCTACCTCGTGCCCATTGTCCTCGCCGTCGCCTGGCTCGGTTGGCGGACCGGGTGCCTGATCGCACTGTTCTGTGTCGCCGTCCGCTTCGCGGGCGATGTCGCCGGCGGCATTTTCCAATACGTCGAACCCGGCGCCATCTGGTGGAATCGCCTCATCGATCTCTGCGTCTGCTTCATCCTCATCGGTATTTTTCACACGCTCATCACCCTCCAGCGCCAGCTCGAACGCCGCGTCGAGGAGCGCACCTCCGCGCTCCGGGCCGCCGCCCTCGCCCACCGTCGCCTTGAGCAGGAACTCCTCACCGTCGCCGCCACCGAGCGCAATTCCTTCGGCCAGGAACTCCACGACGACATCTGCCAACACCTCGTCGGCACCGCGTTGGCCGCCAAAGTCCTCGCCAGCCGGCTCGCCGACCACGACGCCCCCGCCGCCAACCAAGCCCAGGCCATCGTGGCGCTGCTCGAGACCGGCGCCGACAAGGCCCGTAAACTCGCCCGCGGCCTCCTGATCGCCGATATCCCGCCCGACGGGCTCGGCGAACAAATCGCCCAACTCGCCACCGAGGCCTCCGGCGCCGGCATCGTGTGCCGCTTCCACGAACAGGGCGACACCACCCTCGATAACACCGATGCCACCGGGCAGTTGTTTCGCATCGCCCAGGAGGCGGTCCGCAACGCCCTCCGCCACGCCGCTCCCCGCCAGATCGAGATTTTCCTCACCGGCCACCCCGACGCCATCTCGCTCACCGTGACGGACGACGGACGCGGTCTGCCCCCGCCCGACCAACGCGGCGCCGGCATGGGCCTGCGCATCATGTCGCATCGCGCCGCCTACGCCGGTGGCACATTCTCGGCCGGCCCCAATCTCCTCCGCGGCACCCGGATCTACTGCCATTTGCCGCGCCTGCCCGGCCCTTCATGAAATCCTCCCGCATCCGCGTCTTTCTCGTCGACGACCACCCCCTGGTGCGCGAATGGCTCGGCAACCTCCTCCGCCTCCAGCCCGATCTCGACGTCTGCGGCGAAGCGGGCGATTCCACCGCGGCACTCGCCGCCATCATCGACCGCCCCCCCGACATCGCCGTGGTCGATCTCTCCCTCAAACAGGGCTCCGGCCTCGACCTCATCAAAGCCCTCCGCCTCCAGTCCCCGGGTGTCCGCATCCTCGTCCTTTCGATGCACGAGGAAATCAGCGACATTGAACGCGCCTTCCGCGCCGGCGCCCTCGGCTACGTGATGAAACGCGAATCCACCGGCCAAATCGTCGGCGCCATCCGTCAGGTCCACGCCGGCAAATTCTACGCCGATGCCGCCGTCCTCACCGCCCTCGCCGAACGCAGTCTCTCGCGCCTGCCCGGCTCCGCCGCCGCGACGCCCGAATCGCTCAGCGACCGCGAACTCGAAGTCTACCGCCGGCTCGGCGACGGCCAGACGACCCGCCGCATCGCCGACGAGCTCAATATCGGGATCAAAACCGTGCAGACCTACTACGCCCGCATCCGCGAAAAACTCGGCCTCGCCGACGCCGCTGAACTCACGCGCGAGGCGATCCGCTGGCGCGAAGACCACCGCTAGCCCGCGGGCCAGACCCCGCCGCACCCGCCACGCGTGCCCCGCGCCGACGATGTCACCGTCCGCTTTCCCGCGCGTCCGCCCCGTTCCGCCTCCCGGCTTAACCTCCCCCCGACCCCGGGGCCCACCCACCCGCCCGGCTCCGGGTCCTGCGCCGCCTGCCGAACCGACTTGCCCGGATCGATCACCGCGCCCGCGTTGGCTCGGCCGGCCACACCCCCGCCCTGCGCGAAAGCGCCCACCGCGCCCACGTCATTATTGCCGCCCACGCCTTCACCCACCGCCCGCTCGACGAGGCCGGCGCCGATCTCCACGCCGAGATCCCCGTGACCCGGCAGGTGCTCGAAGCCCACCTCAGCCCACGCGTCACCAGCTTCGTTATTGCCCTCCGGCCGCTGAGCGCCGCCGCCGCTTGCCCGTCAACGCCCCCCGAATCGCGCGAAGGTCGCGCCGGCTCGCTCCGACTTACTCCCAATAAACAATCCGCCCGCACTGGTCGCAGGTAGGCAACGCCGCCAGCGGGTCCGTCCCCTTGCCGCGCGCCGCCGACACCACATCGCCCGAAACCTTCAGGTGGCAACCGCCGCATTTGTCGGTGTGCACGATCGGCACCACCACCGGCTGCTGCCGCGCGGCGATCCGGTCATACACGCGCAACCGCGGTTCGCCCACCGGCCCGCGCGCCGTCGCCACGTCGGCCGCCGCGACCTTCAGCTCCGCGGCCACGTTCACCGCGCGCTCGCGCAGCGTCTGGATCCGGCCTTCGTGGCCCGCAATATTCCCTTTCAACACCGCCTCGGCCGCCGCGAACGTCTTCTTCGCCTCGTCGATCAGGTACATGATCTCGAGCTCCTGCCCCTCAAACTCCCCGATCGCCTTCTCCGTCGTCTCGATTTGGTGCCCGAGCGCCTGATATTCGTCGTTTTTCTTCACCAGCGACTGCTGCGTCCGGTATTTCGCCATGCTCGTTTCGGCCGACCCGATCTCGGTCTCCAACAGCTTCTTTTTCGTCTCCAGCTCCTTCAACGCCTGCTTCGCCGTCTCAATCGCGGCCTTCTCCGCGGCAATTCTGGCCTCCACGGCCAAAATGTCCCGCGGGACCCCTTTCAATTGGGCCTCCAAACCCAGTCGTTTTGTGTCGCGATCTTGGAGGATGAGGAGGCTTTCAATGGCGGGACTGGGCATTTCGGGGCCGAGCTTGCCCCTACCCCCTCCCCGGTCAAACGAAAGCGGCGCTTAAAACCCAAAAGAACGGCGTTTCCCGCCTTACTTTTCTTCAAAAAAACCCTCGCGTCCCCCGCCGATCCGCGAGAGGTTTTTCCTTTCATTTTTCACCCTCGCCATTCCCTTTCATGCCCGATCAATCCGACTCCGAACGCAACGTGATCAACCAGGCCGGCGCCGACGCCTACGACGCGTCCAAACTCGGTAAACTCGAGGGGCTCGAAGCCGTCCGCAAAAAGCCCGGCATGTATATCGGCGGCACCGACGAACGCGCCCTCCACCATTGCGTCTCCGAGGTCCTCGACAACTCCGTCGACGAACATCTCGCCAACTTCTGCTCCCGCATCGAGGTCAACATCCACGTCGACGGCTCCATCTCCATCCGCGACAACGGCCGCGGCATCCCCGTCGACATCCACCCCACCTACAAAATCCCCGGCGTCGAGATGGTCCTTACCACCCTCCACTCCGGCGGCAAATACGGCCAGGGCGGCTATAAATTCTCCGGCGGCACCCACGGGGTCGGCGCCAAGTGCGTCAACGCCGTCTCCGAGTGGTTCGAGGTCGAGGTCTCCCGCGGCGGCTCCGTCCAC
Organism: uncultured Opitutia bacterium; assembly: GCA_903948415.1. Taxonomy (GTDB): domain Bacteria; phylum Verrucomicrobiota; class Verrucomicrobiia; order Opitutales; family Opitutaceae; genus GAS368. The sequence goes on from CAJAYO010000433.1 coordinate 6,995, forward strand.
CACATGAAGTTCGAGCGCGGCAAGACCGTCAAAAAACTCGAGGTCATCGGCAAGGCCCGCGGCACCGGCACCTACATCAGCTTCAAGCCCGACGCCGAAATCTTCAAAGAGACCACCGTCTTCCAGTCCGCCCGCATCGGCCAGCGCCTCCGCGAACTCGCCTTCCTCAACTCCGGGCTCGAAATCATCTTCACCGACGAGCGCCCCGCCGAACAGAAGCCCGAACGCTTTTTCTATAAGGACGGCGTCGAGGAATTCGTAAAGCAGATCAACCAGGGCAAAACCCCTCTCCACCCCAAGCCCATCCGTTTCCTCAAGGAAACCCAGCTGCTCCTCGACGAGAAACCCGCCGAGATTCACTGCGAGGTCGTCCTTCAATATAACGACACCTACAACGACCAGGTGATGTGTTATACGAACACCATCCACAACCCCGACGGCGGCACCCACCTCTCCGGCTTCCGCAGCGCCCTCACCCGCGCCATCAACCAGTTCGCCAAGACCAACAATCTCCTCAAGGACAAAGACCCCCAGATCACCGGCGACGACGTCCGCGAAGGCCTGGCCGCCGTCATCTCCATCAAGCATAGCGACCCGAAGTTCGAGTCCCAGACCAAGGTCAAACTCCTCTCCCCCGAAGTGGAGAGCGTCGTCGGCTCCGTCACCTACGAGGGCCTCATGCAATACTTCGAGACGAACCTCTCGATCGCGAAGAAGATCGTCGACAAGGCCCTCAACGGCGCCCGCGCCCGCGAAGCCGCCCGCAAAGCCCGCGAAACCGTCCGCAAGGGCGCCCTCTCCGGCGGCGGCCTCCCCGGCAAACTCGCCGACTGCTCCGAACGCGATCCCGCCCTCACCGAACTCTATATCGTCGAGGGCGACTCCGCCGGCGGCTCCGCCAAACAGGGCCGCGACCGCCGCTTCCAAGCCATCCTCCCGCTCCGCGGCAAACTCATCAACACCGAGAAGGCCCGCCTCGACAAGGTCCTCGCCAACGAGGAAATCCGCACCCTCATCACCGCCTGCGGCACCGGCATCGGCGAGGGCGACGAGGCCGTCGGCGGCTTCAACGCCGCCAAGGCCCGCTACCACAAAATCATCATCATGACGGACGCCGACGTGGACGGCTCCCACATCCGCACCCTCCTCCTCACGTTTCTCTACCGCCAGATGAAGGGCCTGATCGAGCGCGGCTATATCTACATCGCCCAGCCGCCTCTCTACAAAATCAAGCGCAAGAAACGCGAGCAGTACGTCGACAACGACGACCAGCTCAACCGCATCCTCCTCGAACTCGGCTCCGAAGACATCGTCCTCACCCGCCTCACCGACGGCCATATCTTCGCGCCCGCGCAGATCGAGCAGATCGTCGAAAACCTCGCCCTCCTCGAAAAACTCGGCGGCGGCGTCACCCGCTACGGCGCGTCCCTTGCCGAATACCTCGATACCCACGAGCCCGCCACCCGCAGCCTCCCCCGCTACGTCGCCCGCATCCGCGAGGGCAACAAGGAGAGCCACGAGTTCCTCCGCGACGAACACGCCCGCGCCGACTTCCTCTCCGCCCACAAGCTCAACGCCGACCTCACCGACCAGATCGAGCCCCCCGCCGTGAGCACCGACCCGCTCGCCCCCCCGGCCCCGGTCGCGCCCGTCGAGAAAAAATCCTTCGCCACCCAGAAGCGCGTCACCATCCACGAAATCTTCGAAAGCACCGAGATGACGAAGCTCCTCGTCGCCCTCGCGAAAACCGGCCTCGACCTCTCGACCCTCACGCCGACTGCGACGCCCCGCTACACCGTCATCGAAAACCTCGGCACGAAGAACGAAAACAAGACCGAGCTCTTCGGCCCGCTCGAGATCGTCACCCAGATCCGCGCCAACGGCCGCAAGGGCCTCAGCATCCAGCGCTACAAGGGTCTCGGCGAAATGAACCCGAAGCAGCTCTTCGAGACGACGATGGACCCGGAGAAACGCCGCCTCCTGAAGGTCTCGATCGACGACGCCGCGAAGGCCGACTCCCTCTTCACCCTCCTCATGGGCGACGAAGTCCCCCCCCGCCGCCAGTTCATCGAAGACAACGCCCTCAACGTGCAATTCCTCGACGTTTAAGCCGCCCCCCTCCCCGTCGCTCCACCCGACCACTCGGCTCGGCCTTGGTCATCAGATATTAGTCATCCGTCAATTTTCCCACCGCCCATGTACACGGCCAACGAAAAGCTCTCTTCCGCCAACATCACCGACATCATGCAGTCGGCCTACATCGAATACTCGATGTCCGTCATCATCTCGCGCGCCCTGCCTGACGCCCGCGATGGCCTGAAGCCCGTCCAACGCCGCGTCCTCTACGCCATGCTCCGCGAGGGCCTCGTCCACAACCGCGCCTTCGACAAATGCGCCGGCGTCGTCGGCGAGGTGCTCAAGAACTACCACCCACACGGCGACTCCTCCGTCTACGACACCCTCGTCCGTATGGCCCAGCCCTGGGTGATGCGCTACCCGCTGATCGATCCCCAGGGCAACTTCGGCTCCGTCGACGGCGATCCGCCCGCCGCCTACCGTTACACCGAGGCCCGCCTCAAGGACATCGCCGAAGACCTGCTCAAGGACATCGAGGAGGACACCGTCGACTTCGTCCCCAACTACAAGGAGTCCACCACCGAGCCCACCGTCCTCCCCTCCGCCCTGCCGAATCTCCTGATGAACGGCTCCACGGGTATCGCCGTCGGCATGACGACCAACATCCCGCCGCACAACCTCGACGAGATCATCGACGCCACCTTCGCCATCATCGACAACCCCCGCATCTCCGTCGACGACCTCTGCAACATCGTCCGCGGCCCCGACTACCCGACCGGCGGCATCATCTCCGGCCGCGACGGCATCCTCAGCTACCTCAAGACCGGCAAGGGCATCGTCCGCACCCGCGGCAAGGCCCACACCGAGGAACTCAAGGGCGGGATGGAGCAGATCGTCATCACCGAGATCCCCTACAACGTTAACCGCAACACCCTCGTCACCCGCATCGCCGAACTCGTCGGCGAAAAGGAACTCGACGGCATCCGCGACCTCCGCGACGAGTCCGACGAAAATACCCGCATCGTCATCGAACTCAAACGCGGCGAGCAGGCCAAGGTCGTCATCAACCAGCTCTTCCAGAAAACCGCCCTCGAATCCTCCTTCGGCGTCACGCTCCTGGCCCTCGACAAGAAGCGCCCGAAGCAGATGAACATCAAGGAACTCATCGAGTGCTACATCGAGCACCGCCGCGACGTCGTCACCCGCCGCACCAAGTTCCGCCTCAAGGAAGCCGAGGACCGCGCCCACATCCTCGAGGGCTACATCATCGCCCTCGATAACCTCGACGACTTCGTCAAAATCATCCGCGCCTCCTCCAACCGCGAGGAAGCCAAGCAGAAGTTGATGGCCAAATACCCGCTCTCCGAGCGCCAGACCGACGCCATCCTCGAACTCCGCCTCTACCAGCTCACCGGCCTCGAGCGCGGCAAAATCGAGGCCGAATACCTCGAGCTCATGAAGGTCATCGAGGAACTCCGCGCCATCCTCGAGTCCGAGACCGTCCTGATGGCCCTCATCAAAAAGGAACTCGGCGACATGAAGGCGAAATACACCTCGCCCCGCCGCACCGAAATCATCGGCTCCGCCGGCGAATTCCGCATGGAGGACGTCATCCCCAACGAGGGCTGCGTCATCACCGTTTCCCACCTCGGCTTCATCAAACGCACCCCCGTCGCCGACTACCGCTCCCAAAAACGCGGCGGCAAGGGCGTCATCGGCGCCGAAACCTACGACGAGGATTTCGTCGAAAACCTCTTCACCGCCTCCACCCACGACTACATCCTCTTCCTCACCAGCATCGGCCAGTGCCATGCCAAAAAGGTCTACGACATCCCCGAGGGCACCCGCGCCTCCAAGGGCAAATCCGTCGCCAGCTTCCTCCGCCTCGCCGAGGGCGAAAAAATCGCCGCCATGATCTGCGTGAAGGATTTCGCCGAGGACCGCTTCCTCGTCATGGCCACCAAGGCCGGCGTCATCAAAAAGAGTTCCCTCGCCGACTACGCCAACTGCACCCGCGACGGCGGCCTCATCGGCATCAACCTCGCCGAAAAGGACTCCGTCATCGGCACCGTCCTCACCACCGGCAGCGACGAACTCATCCTCGTCTCCCACCAGGGCCTCGCCGTCCGCTTCCGCGAACGCGACACCGACACGGGCGAAGACCTCTTCCGCCCCACCGGCCGCGCCACCGGCGGCGTCACCGGCATGCGCTTCAAACTCGATAGCGACTACCTCGATGTCATCGAGGTCGTCGACCACTCCGCCAAATTCCTCGTCGCCAGCGAAGCCGGCCTCGGCGTCCGCACCCGCTTCGAAGACTACCGCCTCATCAACCGCGGCGGCAGCGGCGTCTGGGCCATCGACCTCCCCGAAGACGGCTCCGTCAAACTCGCCGGCGCCCTCAGCGTGAAGGACAACGACGAGATCATGCTCCTCACCGCCAAGGGCCAGAGCGTGCGTTGCCCCGTCAACACCATCCGCGAAGTCAACCGCGGCGGCAAAGGCGTGAAACTCCTCACCCTCGCCGCCGGCGACAAACTCCTCAGCATCGCCCGCGTCGTCGAGAGCGCCGAGGAACAGGAGGCCGCCGCCGCCGGCGAAGCCTCCGACGCCGCTCCGACCGCCTGATTCCACCCGCGGTTCGCGCCCCATCGGCACCGTCCTCCCCCGAGGCCGGTGCCTTTTTTTGCCCGCTCTGCGACCGCGCGGCGGCCCGCCCCGCGGCGGCGCCCCCCGCTTCCCTTCGCCCCGAGCGGCAGCACCCTCACCCGCGACGCGACACCCTCGCTCGTCCTCCAAAATCCCCCGAGATTCGCCGGCCCGATCTGCACCTTCGGACTCCGCCACGGCGGCGGCGTGGAGCGTCCGCCCTTGGCGATCTGCCACCGCGGCCCGTTGTTCAGCGCCGGCACCGCGCGTCCCGCCCAGCCCGTGAAATTCCCCGCATCCCGCTCGCCACCGTCGCATCGTCGATCTCGGTGCCCGGCGTCAGCCGCCCCTTCGCCCGCGCGCACCACCCGCCCTCCGCCGTCCGCTGCCTGCACCGTTTCGCACCCCGCGCCAACGCCAACGCTCCGCCCTTTCCTCGTGCCGCGCTCCGCCGCCGCCCCGACCGACCGCAGGATTGCCCGCCCCGCACCCATCGGGCTTCGCCGCCCGCGCCGCCAGTCGCCGCATCGTCTCAACTCAGTCCGACCTTGAGGTCGGATCCGCGGCTGTAAACACTGCCGACCCTGTCCATCTGACCGGCTTCCCGCCGCCGTCCGCATGCGCCCGCCTTTCGCCCACCTCGCCCGCCCCCTCGCCTCCCCTCGCGGCGCTCGCCTGCTTTTCATCTTCCTCACCCTCGCCGGCCTCCTCGCCTTCGCCGCCGCTCCGGGCCTGAAACGCACCCTCGGCCTCAATCATTTTAACCTCTGGTTCTCCGATTCCTACGCCGTGCTCGCGGCCGTCGACGCCCATCGCGCCGGCCTCGATACCCTCGTCGCCAACCCGCTCGATCTTCTGGACCGGCCCCACAGCTACACCGACTGGTGGTATGCGCTCGGCCCCCTCGGCCTTACCCGCGCCGACAATTTTCTCGTCGGCGCCTCCTGGGTCGCCGCCTTTCTCCTCGTCACCTGGCTGACCCTGCGCCCCACCCATCCCGGCGCCGCCCTCGGCTGCACCCTGCTCGTGCTCTCGCCGCCCGTCCTTCTCGCCCTCAACCGCGCCAATAACGATCTCGTCATCTTCACCCTGCTCGGCCTCGCCGCCCTCCTGCTCCACCCCCGCCGCCCCTGGTCGTGGCTTCCGGCCCTCGCGCTCATCGCGCTCGCCACCGGTCTGAAATTTTACCCGGTCGTCGGCGCGGCGATCTTTCTCCTGGTGCGGCCTGCCCGCCGGCTCACTGCCGCCCTCGCTCTTGCCGTGCCCGTGCTCGCGCTCGTCCTCCGCGATGTCCTGCCCGACATCGCACGCGGTCAGTTCCCGCTCCCGCCCGGCCTCTACTGCATGGGTGCCGGCCAACTTTTCCGCGACCTCGGATATCCCGGCCCAGGCGTGCCGCTCTTTGCCGGCCTCCTCCTGGCCATCCCCGCCTGGGCGCTCGTCCGCGCCCGCCTCACCACCGGACTCGCCGATGACTCCCGCGACTTCGCCCCTCGCGCCCTTTTCCTGCTCGGCGCAGCCACCCTCACCGCCTGCTTCCTCGCCGGGATCAGCTACGGCTACCGCTGGATTTTTTCGCTTTGGCTCGCGCCGTGGCTGCTCGCCACCCGCCGCGACCTCACGCTCGCCCCTTCACGGCGGCGTCTGGCCACCGCGACCGGCTCCCTCTTGCTCCTCATCGTGTGGCTGGATGGCACCTACTGCCTCGTCACCAATGCCCTCGTCGGCCCCATGCCCTCCGCCCAACTCCAAAGCTGGCAACTCACGTGGCGCCTCGGCACGCAGCCCCTCTCGTGGATTTTCTTCACGCTTCTCACGGGCTGGATCGCCGACGCCCTACGCTGCGCCTTCACCACGCTGCGCAGCCCCGTCCTCCCCCGCTCGCCCGCGCCGTCACCGCCCGCCTAGCGGCAGCACCTTGACCCGGTTCGCCACCCCCTCGATCGCCATCCAAAATCCCCCGAGGTTCGCCGGCACGATCTTCACGTTCGGACTCGGCAACGCCGGCGTCATGTAGGTTCCGCCATTGGCGATCTGCCACCGCTGCCCGTTCTCCAGCGTCAGCACCGCCCGCCCCTCCCAGCCCGTGAAATTTCCCGCGATCCGGCTCTCCACCGTCGCATATTCGATCTCGGTGCCGGGCGTGAGCCGCACCTTCGCCCGCGCGAGCAACCCGACCTCCGCCTTCTTCGCCTTCGCCGCCTCGGCCTTCGCCACCTCGGTCTGCACCTGCGCCACCTTGGCCGCTTCCGCCCGGGCGCTCTCCGCTTTCCGCGCCTCGGCCTTCGCCGCCTGCGTCTCCGCCTCCGCCCGCGCCGCCTTCGCCTCCGCCGTCCCGCGCGCCTCCGCCGCGACCGCCGCCTCCCGCTTCGCCGCCGCCAAGGCCCCGCTCTTGTACTCGCGCACCAGCCCATCGAGCCGCGCCACTTCGTCCGGCGAAAGTTTCCCGAGCCCCGCCGCCGCAAACTCCTCCGCGCGCACCGCCTTCGAAAATTCCGCTTCCGCCGCCCGCATCATCACCCCGCACGCCAGCCACCCGAGTCCCATCGCAACCAGTTTTTTCATCGCCGTAACTCAGCCCGCCCCCACACCCCCCGCAACGTCATTCCGCGCCCCGCACCCCCGCCGGCCCGCCGCATCCCGGTATTTCTCCCGCCGGCGCTTTTCTGCTTTCGCCTTTCCCCGTTCTCCTTTCATTCTCCGCCTCCTTCGCATGGCCGGCAAAATCACCTCGCTCCTCGCTCCCGCCCGCATCGCACTCCGCGTTCAGAGCACCAAGCGCACCGCCGCGCTCAACGAGGTCGCCCGCCTCCTCGATGGCCACGTCGACGTCGCCAACTACGCCGGCTTCTACGAAGAACTCCTCGCCCGCGACCGCCTCGACACCACCTGCCTCGGCAACGCCATCGCCCTCCCCCACGCCCGCACCGAGCACGTCAAGCAGATCGTCCTCGCCGTCGGCCGCAGCGACGCCGGCATCCCGTTCGACGCCAACGGCGAGATCGTAAAACTCTTCTTCGTCCTCGGCACCCCCAAGTCCAAACCCGGCGACTACCTCGCCGTCGTCAGCGCCCTCTGCAAACTGCTCCGCGACCCCGCCGACCGCGCCACCTTCCTCGCCGCCGAAACCCCCGAAGCCTTCATCGCCGCCCTCGCCGCGGTGGAGAAAAAACTCGGCCTGTAACTCCGCGGCCGGGCCCCGGGGCCGCCGGGCGCAGCCTGCCGCGACGCGGTTTTCTCGCCGCTCCCCGCGCCTTTTGGTGGCAAACCTCCGCCGCCCGTCCCACGCTCCGCCCCGATGATCCGCTCCTTCATCTTCAGCGACGGCAAACTCGTCGGCCAGGACCTCGAACGCGAAGCCCTCCGCCTCGTCCGCGCCGACAAGGGCCTGCTCCTCTGGGTCGACCTCGACAACCCCACCGAGGAAGAAACCAAATTCGTCCTCGAAACCGTCTTCCAGTTTCACCCGCTCGCCATCGAGGACTGCGTCGCCCCCAGCTCCCTCCCCAAGGTCGAGGACTACGAGGACTACCTCTTCATCGTCACCCACGCCGTCGATTTCAAACGCACCGACAAGTTCAACACCACCGAGCTCGATCTCTTCCTCGGCCGCGACTACCTCGTCACCTTCCACACCTCCCCGCTCCGCTCCGTCTCCACCCTCATCGACCGCCAGATCAAGGGCGCCACCGTCGGCCCCCGCGGGCCCGACCGCATCGCCCACACCCTCCTCGATCTCCTCGTCGACCACTACGCCCCCGTCATCGAGGAACTCCGCGCCGAACTCGAGGAACTCGAGGAGGACGTTCTCGCCCGCGAGTCCGCCCAAAAAAAACTCGTCAACGAACTCCTCCACGTCCGCGGCGATTTCACCAAACTCCGCACGATCATCCGGCCCCAGCGCGACGTCATCGACCGGCTCGCGCGCGGCGACAGCAAGCTCATCCGGCCCAAACTCCTGCCTTACTTTCGCGACCTGCGCGACAACCTCGTCCGCCTCGAGGACACCGCCGCCAGCTACCATGAGCGCCTCATGATGGCGTTCGACATCTATCTCAACAAAGCCGCCTTCGAGGCCAATGAAGGCATCAAATTCCTCACCGCCCTCACCGCCGTCACGTTGCCCGCGGTCATGGTCGGCGGCTGGTTTGGCATGAACTTCGAGCACATGCCCGAACTCAAATCCCCCCACGGTTACCTCTACGCCTGCCTGCTCACCCTCGTCTCCACCATCGCGATGGTCATCTACCTGAAGCGGAAAAAATGGTTCTAGCCCGCGCGCGTCGCCGCGGTCGCCCGCGCGGCGGCGCGGCCTGAACCCAGCTTTTCCAGCCCGAAAATTTCCACGTCCACCGCCTCCGCCGCCCCCACGTGGTCCGGCCCACGGCCCGCCGGATCGAACCCCGCCAGCCGCAGCATCGTGTCGTCCCACACCGACACCTCCGCCGCCCCGAAGCGATAGGGCGCATGCGCCACCCGCCCCGCCCACAACGCCCCCCGCCGCGCGTCGTGCGCAAACAACGTGTAGCGCTCCACCAGAAAAAACTCCCGCGTGCCCGGCACCGTCGCGCGCCCGCCGGGTTCCGCCCGGTAACGAAAACGGCTCTCCGCCCTCACCGCTTCCCCCCGCCCCGCCCGCCGCCGCGCCCGATAGTCCACCTCGCCACCCTCCGCCGCCACCGTCGCCACCAGGTCCGCGTGCTCATACGGCAGATGAAAAAAATTCCGCGCCACCTTCACCGCGAGCCACTGGTTGCAATCCAGCGAGTAGAACCACACGCCCGGCCGCCCCTGCGCATCGTGCACATAGGTCCGCACGTTCAGCTCCAGAAAATCTGAAATCCCCGGCACCGCGCACAACCCCGCCGGCCGCACCCGCCGCATAAAAAACGGCACCAGCCCCACCCACGCCCGCCCCTCAAACGTATCGACCGTCAGTCCCGCCGGCAGCGTCCGCTGCACCGCCGCCGCGTCCCACGCCCAGTGCAAAAACAACAGATGCGCCCACGTCTGCCGCATCACCACCCGCCCCGTCGGCCGCACCCGCTCGGCCATGCGTTGCGCGTCGGTCGGGGCGAAAATCGGGTTCATCGCCCCATCATGCCGCACTTCCCGCGGTTCATCAACTGCCGCAGCCGCTCCTTCACCCCCGGCCACTCCGCCGCCACCACCGAAAACATCACCGAGTCGCGCACGAATCCGTCCGGCATCACCAGGTGCGACCGCAGCACGCCTTCCCGCACCGCGCCGATCCGCGCGATCGCCACCTGCGAGCGCTCGTTCCGCGCATCCGTTTTCAACTGCACGCGCCCGCAGCCCAGCGTCTCAAACGCATGCCCCAGCACCAGCCCCTTCGCCTCCGTGTTGACCGCCGTCCGCCACGCCCGCCGCGCCAGCCACGTGTAACCGATCTCCACCCGGCGGTTCGCCGCCGAATAGTCGAACAGCGTCGTCCCACCCACCGCCTCCCCGCTCGCGACCTCCACGATCGCGAACGCCACCGCCTCCCCGCGCGCCTGCATCGCCCCCAGCGTCGCGCACCATCCGCGCACCGACTCCCGCGGATCCGCGTGCAAAAACCCCGTCCAACGCCACACCTCCGCCTCCGCGCCGCACCGCTCCAACGCCGCGTGGTGCCCCGCCGCCAGCGGCTCCAGCCGCACGGTCCGGCCGGTGAGGGTCAGGGGTGCAAGGTTCATCGGATGCCGGGGCGGCTGCCATTGGCCCCGGCGACCGCGCCCGGCGCAACGCAAAACTCCCGCGCGCCCCCCCCGCCGCCGCGCCCCCGTCGCCCGTCGCCCCCCCCTCCGCTCCGTACCCCGGCTCCCGCACCTTTTTTCTTGGATACGCCGGACCCGGAATGGATACCCGCCGCGTCCGGTCCGGCGCGCGCGGCCGGCTCGGCCCGCCCACGCCGCGACCGCGCGCCGAAAATTTCTCGCCACCTCCGCACCGCCCTGCCTCCCTCCGACTCCACCCCACGCCGTCGCCTCCCCCGCGCGTCGGTCGCCCCGTCGCTCGTTCTCT
>CAJAYO010000434.1 GCA_903948415.1 uncultured Opitutia bacterium
ACAACCCGACGAGACGCCACAGCTCGCTCGGCAATATATCCCCTGTGGTATTCGAAAAACAAAATACACTAAACAAAAACAAAGCCGCCTAAATTAGTGTCCATTTTTTCGAGGTAAGCCCAGACAAGGTGTTTGGCTCCGTGAGCTCGGTTCGAAACTCGGTGCGCTCTGTGAAAAAGAATTTATTCAGGAAAGTGTAATTGATGCGGGCTAGGGCGGGGAGCAACGGTTGGAGCGCCCGGGAGGGAAAGTGCGACGAGGCAGGCGGGGTGCGCCGCGGGATTCGCGGGCATTTGCCGAACGGTCGGGGCCGGACTGGGTGGAATTACGAAGACATTGGGCGGAATGCTGGATTGAGTGTGCGCCGGGGTGATCTAGAAGCCCAAGGGCATCTTTTTTATGCGAAGGTTAAGGGTCAAAATTTCCCGTTCAATCCGGCTGCGAGACGCGCGGCGGGCGGTCGCGTGGGCGGCAGGTGGTCGCTTGGGCGGTGGGCGCGAACGAAAGTCCGGACGCGTGAAAACGCCGGGCCCACTTGATCCGCGGCGGACCGGGGCAGAGTTGAAGGAATTGCGCGCACGGACGGGGGACGGCCACGGGGCGCGACGGGTGGCGTTTACGCCGCCGGGGGTGTCGAAGCGGGCGTGGCGGGCGCAAAAATTCGCGGGGCGGCCGGCGGAGACGTACGCCGATGATGCGGGGGATTTTTGGGCGACGCTGCGGGGCGAGCGTCCGCGGGCGCGGCTGATCGGCGGGCACAGGGAGGACTGAGCACCGATGAAACTTGGCGAACCGTATCCGATTTTGGCCCAGCTCACGCACTCGCCGCTGCTCGACGAGATCGGCGTGGTCCTCGCGCTGTTGCTCTTGGTGGTCGGGCTTGCGCTGCACCTTTACCTGCCGCGGCATCGCATGGCGGTCGAGGAGCGGATCAAGGACAACAAAATGACGCCGGCGGAGGCGCGGCGGCAGATACGGTTTTACGCGCTGTGTGCGCCGACGGTAACGCTGCTGGGGGTCGCGCTGGTGATTCTGGTGATCTACGACCTGGCGCAATAGGGCGCGCCGCGGCCGTGCCGGGCCGGCGCGCGTCAGCGCAAAACGCGCTCGAGGGCGGCGCAGGCGGCGGCAACGCCCGCTTCCGGGCGAAGGCGGGCGCCGAGGGCGGCGGCAAGTTCGGCCGGTTGCGGGGAGTCGAGGAGGGCGGCCAGCGCGGAGGCGGCGGAGGCGGCGCCGTAGCGGTGCCGGGCGAGCGTGCGGGCGGCGCCGAGGCGGACGACGCGCGCGGCGTTGTCGAATTGGTCGTGGGCGAACGGCACGACGAGCATGGGGCGGCCGGCGCGGAGGGCTTGGCCGGTGGTGCCGATGCCGCCCTGATGGACCACGGCGGCGGCGTGGGGGAAAATCCGGCCGTAGGGGAGATAGTCCCACGCGAGCACGGACGGCGGGAGGTCGGGCGGCGGCGGGTTGGGGCCGAGGAGGAGGAGGGCGCGCCGGCCGAGTTGGTGCGCGGCGCGGGTGCTGTGCCGGTAGAAGTCGCCGGCGAGTTGGACGGCGGCGGAGCCGAGCGTGAAGACGATGGGCGGCGGGCCCGCCGCCAGAAACGAAGCCACGGCCGACGGGAGCGGGGGAGAAGCGGCGGAGCCGGTTTCCTCTTCGTCGAAAAAGCAGAACCCCGGTTGGAGGGTGTGCGCCGGCCAATCGGGCTGCGGGGGCTGGAGGAGCGGGGAGAAGAGCGCGAGGTTGAGATGCGGCGAGTATTTGCCCGCGAAGAGCGGCGAACCGGCCGGGGGCAGACCGAGCTCGCGGCGGAGCTGGCGGAGGGGCGCCCACCACGAATAGGTCGCCCAACGGGCGAGGCGGAGAATCATCCGGTTGGCCGGGGAGCCGAGCGTCTGCAGCCGGCGGACGAGGTCGGAACCGGGAAGCACGACGGGGTCATGGACGGAGAAAAAGGAAATTGGCGACAGGGCGAAGAACACCCACGGCAGGCGACGTTGTTCCGCGACGAGCGGGACGGCACAGGCGAGTTCGCTGCCGAGGAGCAGATCGGCGCCGGCGGACGCGGCGAGGAGGTCGGCGTGCATGGCGCGGACTTGGGGGTAAACGAGGTCCCGCAGCAGGTATTGCGAACCGCGCTGACCGTCCATCACACGCCGGACCAGGTCGGGGTTGTCGAGGGAGAGATTGGGGCGGACGGCGGCGAAGGCGAGGCCCTGCGCGGTGACTTTGGCGCGGTAGGGTTCGCTGGTGGCGATCACGGCCGTATGGCCGCGGCGTCGCAGCTCGTGGGCCAGCGCGAGGGCGGGATGGAGGTCGCCGAAGGACCCGAAGGTAGCGAGAACGATGCGGGCCATCGCGGGGAGCGGCGATTATTTCAGGCGCACCGGTGTGCCCGGACGGGCGCCGGTGAGTTGGGCGGCGCGGATGACGGGGACGCCGTTGACGAGCACGTCGGAGAAGCCGACGGCGTAGTGGTGCGGGTCGTCGTAGGTGGACGGATCGCTGACGGTGGCGGGATCGAAGATGACGACGTCGGCGATGGCGCCGGGGCGGAGTTCGCCGCGGTCGCGGAGCCGGAAGGTTTTGGCGGGAAGCGACGTCATTTTACGGACGGCGTCTTCGAGGGTGAGGACCTTTTGGTCACGCACGTAGCGGCCGAGGACGCGGGCGTTGTTACCGTAGCCGCGCGGGTGGGGGACGGCGTCGTTGAATTTGCGGGGGGCGGCGTCGGAGGCGATCATCGTGAGCGGATGCGCGAGGAAAACTTTGAGATCGGCCTCGCTCATGCCGTGGAAGACGCCTTGGGCGCCGCCGCGGGCCTCGAGGTCGAGGATGGTTTCAATCTGGTCGTCGAGGGTGTCGGCGCCGCGGAGCAGCTTGGCGGCTTGGGCGATGGTTTTGCCGTTGAGGCGGGGGTCGGCCTTGAAGTTGGCGACCACGGCGTAGGCGTAGTCGCCGCGTTTTCCCTTGGCGATAAAGTCCTTCATGTCGGCGACCATCTTCGCTTTCTCGACGGGATCGGCGAGGCGCTCGCGGTAGCGTTGGACTCCGCCCTCGCGGAAGCGGGCGTCGATGAGGTTGGCGCCGATGCCGGTGCTGGAGGCGGTGTAGACATATTGGTCGTGGGTGAGGCCGAGGCCTTGGGCGCGCAGGCCGTCGAGGTAGGCGAGGATTTCGGCGGCGCGACCCCAGGCGGTGGGACCGGAGAGTTTGATGTGGGAGACCTCGGCGCGGATTTTTGCCTCGCGGGCGATGGTGACGACTTCGTCGAGGGCATCGCGGATCTGCGCGTTCTCCTGGCGCATGTGGCTCGCGTAAATGCCGTCGTGGGCGGCGGCGGCTTTCGCGAGGGCGACGATCTCGTCGGTCTTCGCGAAGGTGCCGGGGAGGTAGAGCAGGCCGGTGCTGAGGCCGACGGCGCCGTCCTGCATGGCCTGGTCGACGAGGGAGACCATTTTCGCGAGTTCGCCGGCGGTGGGCGGGCGGGCGAAGCTGCCGCCCATGACCTGACCGCGCACGGTGTTGTGACCGATGAGCGTGGCGACGTTGAGGGCGACTTTGGTTTTGACGATGTCGGCGAAGAACTCGGCGACGTTGAGTTTGGACCCGCCGCAGTTGCCGGTGACGATCGTGGTCACGCCCATGCGGAGGAAATTTTCCGCGACGGGGAGTTCGGCGATGTCTTCGGAGTGGGTGTGGACGTCGATGAAGCCAGGGGCGACGACGCGGCCGGCGGCGTCGATCTCGGTCACGGCGGTGGCGCCGGCGGGGAGTTGGCCGACGGCGGCGATGCGGTCGCCGCGGATGGCGAGGTCGCCGGAGTAGGCGGGGGTGCCGGTGCCGTCGATGAGGGACGCGCGGCGGATAATGAGATCGAAGGATTCGGCGCGGGCGACGGTCGCGAGGAGGAGGAGCGGGAGGAGGCGGCGCATGGTGGGGCGGCGAAGCGTGCAGCAAACCAGGAAAAAGAAAAGGGCCGGTCGCGAGACCGGCCCTGCTTCGGCCCGGCGACGAGCGCCGGTCCTATTTGATGGCGGCGAGTTCGGTGGCGAGGAGCTCGCGGGTGCGGGCTTTCGCCTCGGCGAGCGGGAGTTCGCCTTTGTCGAGTTTCGCGAGGAAGGCCTTTTGGGCGAGGTAGTCCTTGTTCACCACGCCGGCTTTGCTTTGGAGCATGCGCCAGGCTTTGCGGCGCTCGACGGCGAAGAGGACCATCTGGCGGGAGACGGCGTAGTAGTTCATTTTGCCGTGCTCCTCGGCTTTGATGTAGCAGGCGAAGTTCGGGACGAAGGAACGGTGCTTGGGATCGAAGAAGCGGCGGTGCACGACGTCATCCTGCGTGAGGAAGGCGAGTTGGTCGTCGAGGAGGGTGAGCGTGGCGGCCGCTTCGGCCTGGATGGCTTTCACGTGCTTGCGGAAACGGACTTCCGTGATCGCCCAGTGTGCGACGGTGAAACTGTAATCGGTGCCGTCGGTGTATTTCGTGCGCCACCAGTCGCGGTCGGGCGTGGGGTTGCCCTTGAGGTCGAAGGCTTCCTGCGCGGTCTCGCCCTTGCGCGGGTTGAAGACGAACTCGGGCATGCCGCGGGCGTCGCGCACGAGCTTGGCCTGGTCGGCGCTCATGTTATCGCCGACGCCGTGCTCGGGTTGGCACGTCGTGTAGGCCTGGAAGAAGGCCGTGCCGCGATACTCGAGGCCGTCGAGGAGGGCTTTGTAGAGTTTGGCGGAATTGGCCATCGAGACCTGCGCGACGAAGGGCGAGCCGTGGCCGCCGGTGAGGATCTCGGAGACGTTTTTCTTTTCCGTGAGTTTGCCCTGCGAGGCGGCGCCGAACTGGTTCATGTCGGAGCCGCCGAGCATCGTGGAGGAGTCGGAGTTCTGGCCGCCGGTGTTGGAGTAAACCTGCGTGTCGAGCATGAGCATCTTCACGTTGGGGCGGTTTTGCAGGACGACCTTGGAAACGTTTTGGAAACCGATGTCGCCGAGGGCGCCGTCGCCGCCGATGACCCAGACTTTCGGCAGTTCGCGGATTTCCTGCTCGGTCATGAGCGCGTCGTCGAGACGCGTGAGGGTGAAATACTCGGCCGCGCTGGACACGTTTTCACTGCGGTCGAGCAGCGCGTCGGTCAGGCGCTCGGGGGCGACGGAGCTGCGCGCGTGGTGGACGATGACGGATTCGGCCATGAGCCACGAAATGGTGGAGCCGTCCTGGAACAGTGAATTCATCCACGGATACGGATGCGGGTTGGCGGGCGGGGTGGAGCCGTAAACGGTGTTACAACCGGTGCTCGCGCCCATCATCATCACGGACATGCCGTTCGCGCGGCGACCGTCGACGGCCTGGAGTTCCTTGTGGTTGAACGCGTCCTGCTGGAGGACGGCGACGAGGCCGCCGATCAGTTGGGCGTCGGTGAGGGCGCCGTGGCTCGCCTCGTAGGCGGCGATGCGCTGGTCGGTATCCGCGTCGGTCTCGCCGCCGAGTCCGACGATGACGTGCGCGAAGGTTTTGCGGTAGAGCGCGTATTCGGGGGCGCTGCGGGCTTGGAGCGCGGCGAGTTTTTCGGGGCCCTCTTTTTCGAGGCGCGCGGCCTTGGCGCGGAGGCGGTCGGCTTTGCGATGATAGAGCGGGCGCATGTAGGCCTCGGTGACGCTGGCGACGGCGCGGAGCACGCTCTTTTCGCCGCAGCCGGCGCAGGCGCCGTCGCCGGAGACGAGGGCCTCGTAGTTGCGGCGGACCATGAGGTGATTGCGGAGCGCGGCTTCGCGCGAGCCGGCGGCATCGGCGTCGTTGTAGAGACCGAGGAATTTTTGCGGGGTGTCGGGGAGGAGGCGCGAGAAGACCTGGGCGGTGGTGAGCTCGGCGTTGAGCTCCTCGGTCTCGCGGGTCATGCGGAGGGCGTCGTGATCGCCGCAGACCTGCACGCATTCGCCGCAGCCCTTGCAGAGGTCGGAGACGAAAATGGAGAACAGGCCGCCGCCGCCGGGCGTCTTGGCTTCGAGGGAGCGGTAGATCGCGGGGACGTTGGAGTAGGCGAGCGGGAGCTTGTCGACGATGGTGTTGAGCACGGACTTCGCGCGAGCGGAGACCGTGGTGAGGGCGGCAACCTCGGCGCGGACGATGTCTTTGAAGGGGACGCTGGTCTTGGCCTTCACGGACTCGTTCATCCTGGCGCGGGCACGGGCTTCGAGGCCGGTGAGTTCGGCGCCGAAGTTCTGGCGCTCGGCGGGATCGGTGACGTAGTTGTTGATGGCGGTCTTGAGGACGGTGACGACGTCCTGCGCGGTGTTGGGCAGGGCGGTGTCGGGGCAGGCGGTGATGCACTCCATGCACTGCGTGCAGTTTTCGGCGATGTAGACGGGCGTCTCGCGGCGGGCGACGTATTTGGACTGGGTGGCGCCGGAGCCGGCGCCCATGACGCCGACGGAGGCGAAGGCGCCGGCGGGCTGGTGGTAGCCGAGGCCGGCGCGGAATTCGGAGTCGAATTTCGCGAGCGTCTGCACAGGGGCGCGGGCGAGCTGGGCGGCGGGCATGGCGATGCTGCCGCAACCGGCCGAGCCGCAACCGGCCGTGGGCGGGAAATGGTGTTCGCCGATGGGCGCGAGCAGCGGGTTGCGCATCGAGGAGCGGTCGGGATCGGAGGCGGCGCCGTGCGTGATTTCGACGACGCGGGCCCAGCCCTCGTTCATCACGGTCATGTTCGACGTGACGACGGCGTCGCCGAAGCGGCCGAATTTTTTGACGTATTGTTGGTGGACGACGCTTTGGAACTGCGCCTCGGAGATGCCGAAGGTTTGGAGGAAGGGGGAGACGCGGAAGAAAGCGCCGAGGAAGGAATTTCCCTGCATGCGGAGCTGGAGTTCGGTCTGGTTGGTGGCTTTGCGGGCGATGTCGAAGCCGGGGAGAATGAAGACGCGGATTTGGTTTTCCTCGACGAAGCGGCGGTGTTTCGCGGGGATGCGCTGCCAGGCGACCTCGGGCGTGTCGCTCGATTCCCAGACGAGGGCGCCGCCTTTTTTCAGGCCGTCGAGGGGATTGGTGTGGGTGAAGGCTTTCGGGTCGCAGCAGAGGACGACGTCGACGTGGTTGAGTTCGCAGTTCACCTTGATGCGCTCGGGGGCGACGGTGAGGTAGTAATTGGTGGGCGCGCCCTTTTTCTCGGAGCCGTATTTCGGGTTGGCCATCACGTTGATCTTCTCCACGAGTTCGCCGGCGTCGTCGTAGGTGGGATTCGTTTCGGAAATGAACTGGCCGAAGTCGCCGATGATGGAGCCGAGGTTTTTTCCCGTGGTGATCATGCCCCAGCCGCCGATGGAGTGGAAGCGGACGGCAATGGCCTTGTCGGGGAGGAGGGAGGGCGTGTCTTTGCTGACGACGGCGTAGGGGTGGTCGGGGCCGAGGACGAAGTACGTCTCGC
>CAJAYO010000435.1 GCA_903948415.1 uncultured Opitutia bacterium
AAGTGCGGGTTGATCTGGGCCTGCAGCTGCCTCAGCTCCGCGGTCTGGATGGCGACTTTCGCCTGGCTCGCCTCCATTTCCAGCGCGTGGGTTTTCAGGACCAGATCGATGCCGAAATACATCGAATGCCAGATGAGCAGATTGAAGAGCCGCGAGATGGTGATGTCGACGAACGGGTTGTCGGTGTTGATCTCGGGAAAATGCGCCCAGCGAATCAAGGCCACCCAAACCGCGCTCGCGCAGAGGCTCGTGACCACGGTCATCCCGATTACCCAGAGCCAGCTCGCGAGCCGCTGCTGACGCCGGAAAAATGAGCTCTGGTAGAACCGGTGCAACAGCAGGGTCAGCACCACGCCCGTCCCCGTTCGCCCGGTGACAATGGCGCTCAGTTCTTCGAACGGCATGTAGGTCGAAACCAAGAAAAACAGCGAGAGCGCGGCGATGAACCAGAAGGCCGCCTGAAAGCCCCAGAACAGGCGTGCACTCCAGAGAAGGGGGCGGCCGGCCGTCAGGTCCCGGCCGGAGGCGTCCTGCTCCGGCGGCAAAGCAATCGGCTGCGGGTCCCGGCCGGGCAACGACGGTGGGGCCGCGGGTGAAAGCGCGGACTTCACCAGCGTAATTCGGCGCCGCCGCCGAGTTGGCGGGGCAAGCCGGCCTGGCCCGACACCGGCAGGCCCAGCGCGGTATTGTCGCTGCGATACAGGGCGTAGTTTTCGTCGAGCAGGTTGGCCCCGTAGGCATACAGGCGCACGCCCCGCCACGCGTAGCCGAGGCGGGCCGAGAGGAGTCGGCGGGGCTCCAGCGCGGTCACCCGGGCGCTGGCGACCTGGCTGTAGGCACCGCTGGCCACATTGAACCGGGCCGAACCAAACCAGCCGGCGGGGCGTTGGTAGTCGAGGCCCCACGACGCCGTCCACCGGGGCGCGTTCGGCAGCGCCTGCCCGGACACCTCGCGGTTGCCGATCACGAGCCGGCCGAAGCGCGATTGCAGCCACGTGACGCTGCCCGTGACCGTGAGCGCCGGAGTCGCCTGCGCGACCAGGGTCACCTCCGCGCCGCTGCGCCGCGCGGTGTCGGCATTGTAGAGCAATTGGTCGATGCCGGGGAAACCGCCCGGCACCGCGACCGGCACCTGTTGGTCGCGGATCGCGGCGTGGAAGAGCGCGGCGTTCAGCTTCAGCGTCGGCGAGAACGCCAGCCGCCCCGCCAGTTCCGTTTCGTCGGCGTATTCGGGTTGATAGTCGCGGGCCAGGCCGAAGAACGGCGCGAAGCTCGTGCCGCCGCTGCGGTAGCCGCGCGACCATTTGAGCGCGAGCGAGCGGCCGGGCGCGGGCTGCCATTGCAGGCGGAGTTGCGGCAGCCAGTCGGCCTCGCTCGTGTGGCCGCCGGCCGTCTTGCGGGGCAGGGCGCCAAACACCGAGCTGGCGGTGAGGTCGCGATTTTCCCCGTTGTGCCGCACGCCGCCGTTGAGGTGCAGGTCGGGCCGCAACGCGTAGTCCGCGCGACCGTAGAGGGCCGCAATGGCCACGGTTTCCGTGGCGTGATGGGCGAACGCGCTGCCCCGCGGCAGGGGCGCGAGCCCCACCCCGGTGTAGTCGAGCGCGTAGGTGCTCCGCTCCGCATAGGCGCCGAGCAGCCAGCGGGTCCGGCCCTCCGGCCGGGCCAGGGTGACGTCGCCGGTGGCGCGGCGCTCCTCTTTCAGCCCCTGGTTAAACCAGGAGAGCCGCGAGGCGCCGTCGAGGTCGGCCAGCGAATCCACGGCGAAGCGTTGCACGCCGGTGACCGCCCGCAGGCGCAGGCGGTGGGGCAGGGCGAGGCTCGTTTGCAGCGTGGCGGCCCGCCGCCGCGCGGCATAGTCCGGCGGGGTGTTGAGCGAGGTCTCGCGCTGGAACAGATCGCCGCGGACGGCGTCGGTCACGTTGGCAAAGGGGTTGCCGTCCGATTTTTCGTGCTCCAGCGAAAGCTGGAAAACCCGGTCCGGTTGTTTGCCGGGTCGCCAGAGGAGGGTGGCGCCGAGATCGACGCGCTCCGTCGCGCCGAACGCGGAATCGTCGTTGAAGCGGTTGCGCTCGGCCCCGTCGCTTTGCTGCCGGAAGCCGGAGAGGCGCAGTGTGAGTTCCTCCGGCCGCAGCGGCCAATCCTGCGCGAGGCCGGTCCGCCAACTGCCGAAGGCGGCGCCCTCGACGAGGGCCTCGCCGTGGGACGCAAAGGCCGGCTGGCGCCGGTGGAGCAGCAGCGCCCCGCCCAGGGAGTTGGGGCCGTGGGAGAGCGATTGCGGCCCGCGCAGCACTTCGGCCCCGGCGAGGTTCCAGCGGGTCGGCGGCAGAAAGCGGAGGGTCGCCGAGGAGAGCGGGATGCCGTCCGCCAGCACCGCGACGAGGGCGTTGGAACCGGTGCC
>CAJAYO010000436.1 GCA_903948415.1 uncultured Opitutia bacterium
GCCGCCCCGAACTCAACGCCCTCCTCATCCTCGAGGCCGGCAAACCCTGGCTCGAGGCCGACGGCGAAGTCAGCGAAGCGATCGACTTCTGCCGCTACTACGCCGCGGAGGCCCGCCAGCTCGACCGGCCGGTCGTAACGCAGGCCGTGCCCGGCGAACGCTGCGTGCTGCGTCACACGCCGCGCGGCACCGGCGTGGTCATCGCCCCGTGGAATTTCCCCCTCGCGATCCTCTGCGGCATGGTCGTCGCGCCCGTCGTCACCGGCAACACCGTCGTCATGAAACCCGCCGAGCAGACGCCCGTCATCGCGCACCGGCTGATGGAGATTTTCATCGCCGCCGGCCTGCCCCCGGGCGTCGTGAACCTCCTCACCGGCCTGGGCGAGGAAGTCGGCGCCCCGCTCGTCGCGCATCCGCACACGGACTTCATCGCGTTCACCGGCTCGCGCGCCGTCGGCGTGAAGATCTGGGAAACCGCCGGCCGCACCCTCCCCGGCCAGGCCAATCTGAAAAAAGTCGTCTGCGAAATGGGCGGCAAAAACGCGCTCATCATCGACTGCGATGCGGACCTCGACGAAGCCATCCCCGCCACCCTCGCGAGCGCCTTCGGTTTCGCCGGCCAAAAATGCTCCGCGCTGTCCCGGCTCATCGTGCTCGCCGACATCCACGACGCCTTCGTCGCCCGCCTGATCGCCGCCGCCGCGTCCACCCCGGTCGGCGATCCCGCCCTGGCCGGCACGGTCGTCGGCCCCGTGATCGACGCCGAGGCCCGCGAAAAAATCCGAGGCCTCATTGCCCAGGGCGCCCGCGAGGCGACGCTCGCGTGGCAGGGCACGCTCCCGCCCGCAGTCGCGGCGGGCGGCGGTTATTTTGTCCCGCCGACCATTTTCACGCACGTGAAACCCGACGCGGCGCTTGCCCGCGAAGAAATCTTCGGCCCGGTCCTCGCCGTGATCAAAGTCCGCGACCTCGACGAAGCGTTCGCCGTTGCCAACGCCACCGACTACGCGCTGACGGGCGGGCTCTTCTCCCGCAGTCCGCGCGCCTTGGCGCGGGCCGAGCGCGAGCTGATGTGCGGCAATGTCTATCTCAACCGCGGCATCACCGGCGCCATCGTGGAACGGCACCCGTTCGGCGGCTTCAAGCTGAGCGGCGGCGGCACGAAAGCCGGCGGCAAGGGCTATCTGGAAAACTTCGTGTTCCCCCGCGTCATTGTCGAAAACGGGCTGCGCCGCGGCTTCACGCCGCCGGATTAGGCGCCAATTTACCCGCCAAACACGCAGGCATTCAGCCGGCGCACGATCTCACGCCGGCGCAGCGGCGAGACCGGGCCCAGCTTTTCCCGCGCACGCACCTTCGGCAGCTCGTGCACATGCGCGCACTTCACCACCGTGTCCCACTCCAAGCCGTCGGCCGCGTCCAAGCGCACCTCATGCGACTTCAGATCGCGCCCAACCGGCCGCAGCGTGGTGCAAAGTAGTCCGTTCACCATCAGCTGCTGGTCGTTTTCCCCCAGTGCGGGAGGCGAAATAATGACAGACCAATGCGCCCGCTCGTCAGACGGATAAGGGAACTTTCCCTAGTTCCCGCTGTTTCAGCGGGCGAGATCGCGCGCCACCGCGCCGGAAATTTCCTTGTGCAGCGCAACTTCCTCAACGGAAAGCTCGAGCAACCCCCGTGTCGCTTTCAACGGCCCCTTTCGAGCTACGCCACGCGAAGGCTGCGCGGGTTTGCGCCGAGTTTGGGCCGGTCGTCGAGGGAGCACCGCGGTAGGCACCGGGGCACCCGAGGGACGTCCGGCGGAGCGTCCATGCTCCCGCGCGTTGCGCCCCCCGGCTTCCCGCTCACTCCACACTCGCACACAGCGCCGTGTAGTGGGCGCGGGCCCGCTCGGCGCATTTTTCCAAATCCGGTTCGCTCACACCCGCCAGCATCAGCTTCGCCGTGTCCGGCACCCAGTGTCCGGCCTCGCCGGGCAGATCGAGGCCAAACCGCGCGGCCACGCCGCACGAGAGATTCAACACACACGCGCCGATGTTGGACTCGGAATCCGCCAACGGATCGAAGTGCCCGCGGATCGATTCGATGAGGTCGGCCGGAAAACGCCAGTGCGACAGCAGCGTCACCGTCACCTCCGCGGCGGTGACGCCAAAGGTCCGTTTCTCCCACTCCGTCACGGAGGGCCATTCGGCCTCGCCCGGATAAACCTGGCCGGTCGCGACCCCGTCGATGATCACGCGGCCCAGCGTCCGGAGCAGGCCCGTCGAATAGGCGAGACCGGCATCGCCGCCCGCCGGCAGGGCGAGAACCTCGGCCGCGGCAGCGGTGGCGACGGCGTTCTCCCAGAGCCGGCTCGCCTTCAGCTGGTAGGTCCGCAGATCGCGCTGGCAGGTCTGATGCGTCGCCGCGAGGCCGACCAGGCGAAAAATTTCGTGAAAGCCCACGCGGCCCACGGCCCCCTCGAGCGAGTCGTTGCGCTCGCGCAGACCGAACAGCACGCTGTTGCTCAACCGGATCACGTGAAACGTCAGCGCCGGGTCGAGACGCACGAGGTTCACGATCTCTTCCATCTCGGTGCCCGGGTCCTGGAGCAAGGTGCGGAGTCGGCCGAAGGTGGCGGCGGCGGGGGCGAGTTTGCTGCCGAGGGCGATGATGGTCTTGCGGGTGATAGGCATGGGATCGTACGGGTTGCGCACGTCCCTTTCATCGGCCCAACCGGGCCGACAACTAAGCAAAATCGAACGCGCCACCGGTTCCCCGGGGCCACCCCGTGCCCGGTCGCCACCGGCTCCGGCCGAAATGCCCGCCGCCGGGCAGCGGCGCCTCAGAAGTCGATCGCCTTGAGCGTGCCGATCTGGACGTCGAAACGGTCCCCGTAGGGCTTCACCCGCTTGTAGTCCTCGCGGCGCAGTTCGTAGGCGCGCCCGATCGGCACAAAGAGAATGGAGCCCGAGCCGGAGCCGCGGATATCCGCGAGCTGTGGCGGATGTTTCGGGTCGACGGTCTTAAACTGAATGTGGCCTTCGCCCGCGCTTACTTTCACGATCAGTTTCTCGCGCAGCGGCGAACGCAGCGTCGCCGAAATGCTGTCGAACGCCCGCTGGTCCTTGCTCAGGCGCGCGAACACCCTGAATTTTTCCGGCGGCAGGCGGTCGTTGCCCTCTTTTCGGAGCGGCACCTCAAACGTGATCGTCTGCGCGTCTTCCTCGGCGACCGTGGCTTTCTCGATATCCATCAACTCACCGAGCGATTTGCGGCGCGTCGACGCGTCGACCTCACCGGTGGTCTCGGCCTTCACCAAAGCCTCGCCGCGTTTTTCGCCTTGCCGGCGGTATTTGCGCAGTTGGCTCTCCGAGGGCTCTTTTCCGTCGATTTTCAGCGGCGTGTATTGCTCCGCGTAAGGTTTCGAAGGGTCAAAACGCACGACAACTTCGCTCTTCGTCTTCCCTTTGTCGTCTTTCTGAATCGCCGTCTGCGTGTAAGCCCAGCGGTCGGTGTCCAGGGAGACTTTCTTGATCGCGTCCTGCAATATCTGCGGCACCGCCGCCCGCGCGGAGACCGTGGCGGCCAACAGGGAAATGATCATCAAACGTCGCATAGTCGCCGCAGACCATGGGGCACAACCCGGGTTCCGCAAGTCGTCTCAGCCCCCCCGCCCCCGACCCGAGGCCAAGTCCCAACGGCTGTTTCCTTAGAAGGCGGAGCGTTGCTGCTCAAACACCCGACGCACCTCCTCCGCCACGTCACTCAGTTGTCCGGCGTCGAGCCCCGTCGCCGAGAGCTTGCGGGCCGTGGGAATCCAGTCCCTGGCCTCGCCCGGCAGGGCCAGGCCGGCGTCGGCCACGATCGAGCCCGCCAGATTCAGGACGCAGGCGAGGCGATCGTCGTAGCCCACGTCCCGCACCAACCGGTGTTCTTGGAGCGCGTTCACCAGCTCCGGCGAGAAACGCCACTCGTCGACCGCCGTGGTCGTGACCTCGGAATTGCTCAACCCAAAGGACACGTTCTCCCATTCGAGATAACCCGGGTAACGCGCGCCATCGAAAATCTCCGGCGCCGGCTGGCGGTCTCGGGCCACCCGCTCGAGCACCAGAATCCCCAGCGTGCGCAGCAAACCGCCCGTATAGGCCAACCGCGGGTCCACGTCGGCCCGCCGCGCGAGCGCCTCGCTGGCCAGCGCATGCAGCAGCAGCGATTCGCGCATGCGCTCCGCCCCGATGCCATAGAACGGCAGCGCCCGGTCCACCAACCCCGCCACCGACGCGAGACCGACGAGCCGGAGAATCTCCCCAAAGCCCACCCGGTTGACCGCCTCGTCCACCGAGCCGATCCGCCGGTCGCCGCCGTAGGCCGGACTGTTGCTGATGCGAATGACGCGCGCGGACAGGGCCGGATCGACGCGGATCTGCGTCGCGATCCGGCTCAGGTCCGAGTTCACGTCCTGCAGCAGTTCGCACAGCCCCGCGAGCACCTGGGGCGTGGCGGGCAAAAGGCGGGCGGTGGTCAGAATCTTCTCCCGGCTGACGGGTCTGACAGGCAAGGCGACGGTCATAACCTCGACCTATCGGCACAAACCGCCGCCACTGAAACCCCGCCCCAAAAGGGCGCAGAATTTCTGCGCCCTTGAAAAGCCGATGGGCGACGGCCGCGCCTACATGCGGCAGATCAGCAGTTCGCGCTCGTAGATCATTTCCTTGGGCAGGTGGGCCCGCAGGTCGAGGAACAGTTCCTCGTGGCCCAGCACCTCCGTGCGCCACGCCTCGCGGTCAAAAGTCTGGAGCTCGTCGAATTTCGCCTTCGGGAAATCCAGGCCCGTCCAGTCGATGTCCTCGTAGCGCGGCACCCAGCCGATGGGCGTTTCCTGCGCCCGCCCGCCGAACCGCGCGCGGTCGACAATCCACTTCAGCACGCGCATGTTTTCCGAGAAACCGGGCCAGATGAACTTCCCCTCCTTGTCCTTGCGGAACCAGTTCACATGGAAAACCCGCGGCGTCTCGGTGATCTTGCGCTGCATCGAGATCCAATGGCGGAAATAATCGCCCATGTTGTAGCCGCAGAACGGCAGCATCGCCATCGGGTCGCGACGCACTTTGCCGATCGTCCCGGCTGCGGCCGCCGTCATCTCGGACCCCATCGTCGCGCCGACGTAGACGCCGCCCGACCAGTTGAAGGCCTGGAACACGAGCGGCATCGTCGTCGCCCGCCGCCCGCCAAAGATGAACGCGCTGATCGGCACCCCCGCGGGATTCTCCCACTCGGGATCGATCGTCGGGCACTGCTTCGCCGGCGCGGTGAACCGCGAGTTCGCGTGCGCCGCCTTGGCGCCGGTCGTCTTCGCAATCTCCGGCGTCCAGGGCTTGCCCTGCCAGTCGATCGCCGACTCCGGCGGCACATCCGTCATGCCCTCCCACCACACCCCGCCGTCGGGCGTGAGCGCGACGTTGGTGAAGATCGTGTTCTTCGCGAGCGACAC
>CAJAYO010000437.1 GCA_903948415.1 uncultured Opitutia bacterium
GGGGCGATGCGGAAGCGTTGAATCCCGGCGTCAGCCGAGCGCGCGGGAGAGGCGGGCGAGGAGGCGGGGGGCGTTGGGGCGGGCGAGTTCGTGTGGCCAGATGCGGCGGACGCGCCAGCGCATGGTGCGCAGGGTGCGGGTGACGAGGCGGTCGCGGGTGCGGTTGGCGGAATTTTTTTCCGCCAGAAGGCGGCGTTCGTTTTCGGCGACGTGGCGTGGAGGGGGCAGCCGGATCAGAAGCCGCCGTCGACGAAGACGGCGAGGCGGTGCGGGCGGAAGACGAAGTCCGGTTTCACGCGGAAGGAGCGAGCGGACCCTGGCGAGGCGGGGCCGCGGAGCGTGGCGCCGCGCCGCCAGCCGGTGATGCCGTGTATGCGGAAGAGCGCGAGGAGGCGCACCTCGGTGGCGGCGTGGCCCCGCGAGCGGAGGGCGGACATCACGGCGGAGCGTTTTCGCCGGATGAAGATGTCGGTCACGGACCGGGTCGTCGGACGGGACGTTTTTCCGGGGCCGGACTCAATCGCGTTCCCCGGGGTCCTTCGACCGCACGACGGCGAAGATTTGGCCCGCGCGTTTGCGCTGATCCGCGTTGGGCAAGAAACCGATTTGGTTTTCGAGGTCGCGGGTTTCGATCAGACGGTGGGCGAGCATGGCCGCGACGAAAACGACGTCCTTTTCCCGGCCCGCGACCAGTTTCGAGCACGCGAGGTCGAGCGGATGGAGGCAGAGTGCCGTCACTCCGCGCGTGTTGTCGTTCTGAAAGGGAATGAGGCGCTCCTGCCAGCCCGAGGGCAGGGGGCACGATTCGGGCGGCAATCCGTGAGCATAGTAGCCGAACGTGCTGTCAAACAGGGAAACCTCGCCGATGGCGCCGGAAATCAGATCGGCTTTTTCCGGCGCGTGCAGCGGGCACACATCGGCCTCGCGGGAAACGTCGAGCGGCGGCGGCACCGCGGGAAACGCCCCCAGAATCGACTGGCTGCCCAGCACCAGAATCACGGACTCATCGGTGATCGAACCGGCGGCGCGGACGATGTGCTCAAGCTGGGCGCGCGTCATGGGCGAACTCCCGCATGATGCGGGTGCGCTCGGCGCCCGACAGAATGCCGCCGAGCGGCGCATCCTGCCGCAGGGCGGCGCCTTGTTCGGTCTCGGCGAGGAGTTCGGCGCGAAGCGCCGGCCACGGTTGGCGCAAACGCCGCTGCCATTGGGCCTGCAGGCGTGGATTCGGCCAGCGCGCCACGTTCTGGGCGAGCTGCGCGACCAACGCAGGATTCGCATCGATTTTTTGAACCGAGACTTCGACCAGCCGCCGCAGGCGGGCATCAATTGTCTGATGATAACACGGTGTCACCGGAGGGACTATGTGCGACCACCGGGAGCGATTGGCAAGCGCGCGGGCGATCCCGGCGGAGGCCGGACCAAACCACCGCAGATTTGCGCCAGAAGGCGGCGTTGGTCTTTGGCTGGGTGGCGTGGAGCGGGCAGCCGGGCCAGAAGCAGCCGACGACGAAGAGGGCGCGATCATGGAGGCGGAAAAGTGATGAGAATTTCGCTGACAGGTGCATAATTGTGCGCGTTCCTCTTTCGAATGGCTGCGGGTGAAGACTGGTCCCCCTGACGACAGCCATCGCTACCGACTGACGACAAC
>CAJAYO010000438.1 GCA_903948415.1 uncultured Opitutia bacterium
AAAAAACTCCCGCGGCGGGTTTAGCCACTCGGCACCGGTCGGACTGGCTCGCGCTTCGGGCCGCCCGCCGGGTGGACGACATCGGGCGGAGCGGTTCCTCGGCTCCGGACCAAGGCCGCGTCGCACCCGCGGCCGCCGCGGACAACGTGCTTGGCCCCGTCACCCCGGTGCGCGCAGTGAAAAAAATCTCCAGGCAAGGGGCAGCGCAGCCGGTTAGGCCGGGCGCTGCAGGGCGCGGTCGACGGCGAGGCAGAGTTCGAGTCCCGAAAACGGCTTTTGCAGCGTGCCATGCACGCCGAGCTTGGACGCCAGTTCCAAATAGTCGCGCGCGTTGATGCGGCCGCCGCCGGAGATCGCGATGATCCGGATCGGCGGTTCGTGCTTGCGCAGGCTCATGATGACTTCGATGCCGTCCATCTCCGGCATGATGATGTCGGTCACGAGCAGATCGAATCCGCCCGACTTGATGCCGGCGAGGGCGGCGGTCCCCGTGGTGGCGAGCGTCACATCGTGACCTTCGCCCCGCAGGTGTTCAGCCTGCATTT
Source organism: uncultured Opitutia bacterium (assembly GCA_903948415.1). GTDB lineage: Bacteria > Verrucomicrobiota > Verrucomicrobiia > Opitutales > Opitutaceae > GAS368. The sequence goes on from CAJAYO010000438.1 coordinate 546, forward strand.
CGAGCATATCCAAGTTGTCATCGAGTATCAGTATTTTGGCCATGATCGGGGAGGGAGAGGGTTAGGAAAGGGGCAGGGGCGGCTCCGGCGGCTGAAACCCGTCCGGAAATATTTCCCGCAGGACGGCCACGAGTCGGGACTCGTCGAAGGGTTTTTCGAGGCGGGCTCTCACGCCGAGGCCCGCGAGGTCCGCTTCGTCCTGGGCGGTGAACTTGCCGCTCATGGCGATGACGGGCAGGTCGGGGATCATTTTCAACACCACCCGCGCGAGCGCCTGCCCGTTCATGTGCGGCATCTGCAGGTCGGTGAGCATCGCCCGCACGTCACCCTCGAGGTTGGCCAGCTTGAACAACGCGTCGGTGCCGTCGGTCGCGGTCACGACCTGGAAACCCAGGGACGTCAGCACGGAGGCGGTGACCTCCCTCACGATCGGTTCGTCCTCCACGAGCAGGACGGTGATCCGCTGACGGAGCCGCTGGCCCGGGGCCGGCGTGAGCGCGGCGGATGCGGCCGGGGCGGCGAGGGGGGCGGCGGGGAAACACAGCAGGAACGTGGTGCCCTGGTCGGGCGCGGACTTGACGTCGAGGAAGCCGCCGTGGCCGCGGATGATGCCGAGGACCATGGCGAGCCCCAGGCCGGTGCCGGATCCGGGGCCCTTGGTGGTGAAGAACGGATCGAAGATGCGCTCGAGCACCTCCGCGGGCATACCCGAGCCCGAGTCGCTGATTTTCCAGCGGACGTAGTTGCCGGGTTCGCCGCGGCCGCGGCCGGTGTCAACGGCGGTCATGAGGGCGATGTTTTCCGCCTCAAACCGCAGTTGGCCGCCGTCGGGCATGGCATCGCGGGCGTTGAGGCAGAGGTTGAGGAGGACCTGCTGCAATTGCGTCTCATCGCCGAGCAACGGCCAGATATCCGCGGGCACGGCCGTGAGGCAGCGGATTTCACGCGGAAAGGTGCTCGTGACGGTGCGGACGATTTCGGCAAACATCGCGACCGTGGCAACGGGCACGTGGATGCCGTCGCTGCCCCGGGCGAAGGTCATCAGCTGGCGCACCGTGGCGGCGGCGCGGGCCGTGCTGGCGCGCATGTTGTCCACCAAGCCCGCGCGTTCGGGGAACTGTTTTTTCAACAGGTCGAAACCGAGGAGGAGGGGGCCGAGGGCGTTGTTGAAATCATGGGCGATACCGCCGGTGAGCGTGCCGATGCTTTCGAGGCGCTGGGAGCGCAGCTGGACCGCGAGCTGTTCCTTCTGGCCGGTGAGATCCCGGAAGATGGTCCCGGATTGGGAGCGGCCGTTGCGGTCGGTGTAGACGATCGAGGTGATCTCGGCCTCGAAGGCTTCGCCGTTCTTGCGGACGCAGCGCAGCTCGCCGGTGCACGATCCGGTGGCGGCGCGCAGGTTCATCGCCGGGGCCAGCCGGGGATCGCTTTCATCCAGGCAGACGCGGCGGTCCAGGCCGATCATCTCGCGCCCCGTATAACCAAAGAGCCGGTTGGCGGCCTCGTTCGCCTCCACGATCGTGTTTTCGTCCATCGCCCCGATCACCATCGCCTCTTTGGCGTTGAAGAAGAAGGAGGTGAACAGCTGTTCGGCGGATTTCAGGGCCCGCTCGGCTTTCTTCTGCTCGGTGACATCGTAGGCGGTGCCGAGGGCGCCTTGGGCCGGATCGTTGCCGTCGCCGAGCGGAGTGATCCGGACGACGAGTTCGACGCGGACCCCGGACTTGGACCGGAGCACAAGCTCCCCGGTGGGGTTCTGGCGACCGGGCCGCGCGGCGGTGAACAGCGCGAAGTCGGCGGGAGTGACCGCGGCGTCGCAAAAATCGGTCGGCAGCCGCCCCAGCATCTCCGTCGTCGAGTAGCCGAGGGTGCGTTCCCAGGCGGAATTGAGGAAGACGAAACGCCCCTGGGCGTCGCACTGAAAGATCAAGTCGAGGGAAGCCTCGACCAGATTGGCATAGAGGGCCTCCGATTGGCGCAACGCGAGCACCGCCTCGCGGACCGCCGTGACCTCGTGAAACGTCGCGAAGGTTGTGCCGGCCGACGCGACCTCGGTGCGGTGCACGGCCATCGCGTTGACCTGGAACCAGCGGGTGCGGCCGGAGCGGTGATCGACGAAACCCAGGGTGCGATTGCGCACATCCTGTGCGGTCGTGAGGGATTCCTTCACCGCCCAGTTGCCCAAGAGGATCGGCTGGCGGTTTTCATCGAAGGGACGCCAGTGCGGCGAGGCCGTCAGGGCGCCGGCCTGCAACTCCGCGCGCCCCAAACCGGTCAGCTCCTCCGCGGCGGGGTTGGCATCGGTGATCAGGCCGGCGGAGTCGAAGACGAACACGCCCTGGGTCATGGTTTCGAAGAGGGTGCGGTGTTTTTCTTCGCTGCGGCGGAGTTGGTCCTCCAAGGCGCGCAAGGCGGTGATGTCGGTGAGCGATCCGATGTAGCCGGCCGGCTGGCCGTGCTCGTCCTGCAAGGGGAGCAGCGAGCGGAGCACCCAACGGAGGGTGCCGTCGCGATGCCGCAACCGATAGGTTTGGGGGGCGGTGATGCCGGAGGTGTCGGGGGTGCGCCAGGCCTGCGTCAAGCGTTCGAGGTCCCGCGGGTGGACCGATTGCAGCCAGCCCTTGCCCAAGGCCTCGGCTTCGCTCAAACCGGTCAGCCGGCTCCAGGCCGGATTCACCCGGAGACACTCGTCCCGTGGGTTGATCCAATAGATGCCGACGGGGGCGACCGTCGCCATGGCGAGCACCTGCTTGTCGGCCTTCGCGAGCTGATCGAGGGTTTCGTTGAGCACCCGGGCCACCTGGCCCAATTCGCCGCCGCCCAAGTCCGGCATGCGGGTCTCCGCGCGACCGGCGGCGATGGCTCTCAGCCCCACCTTGATCTCCCGGGTGGGTGCCAAGACGTGCCGACGCACGAGCCAGAGGGCGAGAGCATAGATCAGCACCACCCGGGCCGCGCTCACCAGGTCGAGCCAATAGCCCAGATGGACGGACCCCGAGATCAACCGGTCCACATCGTCGGTCCGGAGATAGATGACGCCCTCGGCGGCCAGGCCGCGGCGCTCCGCTTTTTTCCAGGACAGCCGGACGGGGAAGACGGCGCCCACGGCCTTGTCGTCCCGATGATGGGAAACGGTGCGCGTGCGCGCAAAATCCCGCAAGGCCTCGGCGGCCGCCCGATCGCTGGAAAGACTCAGATCCCGGCCGAGCTCTTCGAGGTTGGAACTGGCGAAAATGGTGAGGGATTCGACATCGGCCAGCACGAGGGCGTGGACGCCTTTTTGCCGGGCGGCGGCGGCGACGAAGCGCTGCGCCGCGGCCAGGGAATCACTGCTTTCGATGGCAACCGCCAAATTGCGGAGGGTCAGATTGATGTCGTGCAGGGATTCCACCTGCACCGTCTCTTTCAGCCGATATTCGGTGAGCCGGCGCTCGAGGACCGCGATGGCCGACGCGACCAAAAAGACGGGGAGGATGACCAACCCGAAGATGGAGGAGCGCCGCCAGGCGAGGAACGAGGTGAGCCGCGGGCTCATTTCGCGGAGGAGGTTGGCTGGACCACGGAGGGGTCGAACAAATCCGCCACGATGGGCGGCTCAGCGAGGGTGCCGAAGGCGATCAGGGTGGCCCCGGCGCGGGTGAGGGCCCGCTGCAGCAAACCCTCCCGGGCGAACAGGGCGGGCTGGCTGGCGAGGTCGGGCAGCGTGAGCCCGCGCAGCTGCTCCGCCACCGCCGCGGGGGGCAGACCCTGGCGGATGGCGACCAGTTGCAGCGCGGCGGGGTCGGTCTTGAGCCGTTCGATTGCGCGTCGGTTGGCGCGGAGCAGGGCGGCCAGCTCGGCGCGCCGGGTCTGCGCCACCGCCGGATCGGTGAGGAGGAGATCGATGATGGTCTCGGGCACCTCGGCGCTGGAGAAAACCTCCTGCAACCTAAACTCGGTCCGCAGGGCTTCCGCATCGGGCGGGTAGGTGCAAACCGCGTCGACCCGCCCCTCCCGCAACGCCGCCGCCTGGGCGTCGTGTCGCACATAAACCAACTCGACGTCGGCGGGGGCCATCCCCCGGGCCCGCAGCGCCGCGGCGAGCAACAGGACGTCGGTGGTGCCGGGTTCGACCGCCACCCGGCGGCCTTTGAGCGCGGTCAAATTCGCGATGCCTGGGCGGGCCAAAATGACATCGAGCCCCGTGGAAATATCCAGCACCGCGACCGCCTGCATGGGCCGCCGGCGGGGCGACGCCGTAAGCAACTCCATCATCGTCCCACCAAAGACATCGACCTGGCCTGTTTCAAACAGCCGGGAGGATTCCCCGATGCTGGGCAGGTCGAGGATTTCGACCTTGAGGCCTTCGGCGGCGATGAAGCCCAGCTGGTCGGCGAGCCAGAGCGTGTCGTTGCCAATCCAGCGATTGAGCGCGATGCGCAGCGGCGGGGGCGGGGACGGCGCGCAGCCGACCAGCCCGGCCCCGAGGGAGCCGAGCGCGAGGAGGGCCGCCGCCGCCCAGCCTGACCAGCGGGTGGTGGTCTTCATGACGGGGGAACGAAGCGCAACGCCGTCCGCAAGGCGCTGAACAGCTCAGCCTGCACAAACGGCTTTTCGATGACGGCCACGACGCCGCAGGCCTTGAACTCGCTGACGTCTTTCGGCGTCAGCGTGCCGCTCGCGACGATGACTCCCGCGGCGGGCAACATGCGCTGCAGCGCTTTGACGAGCTGGTGTCCGTCCAAATGCGGCATGTGCAGGTCGGTCATGACGACACGGACCACCCCCGGGTTGTCGGCGACCTTCATGAGGGCGTCGGAGCCGTCCGACGCGAGGATGACCTGGAAGTTGCGGCCGCGCAGAACTTCCGCGGTGATTTCGCGGACGGACTGCTCGTCGTCGACGACGAGGATGGTTTCGCCGTCACCGCGCAGGAGGGAACTGTCGACGGCGAACGGCACATTGGTCTCGGTGGAGGAGGCGGCGGCCGGCAGATAGACGTGGAAGCAGCTGCCTTGGCGGGGGACGGACTCGACGCGCAGGAAGCCGCCGTGGCTGCGGACGATGCCGAGCACGGTGGACAGGCCCAGCCCGGTGCCCTTGTCCGGTCCCTTGGTCGTGAAGAAGGGATCGAAAATCCGCTCGATCACCTCCGGGGACATCCCTTCCCCCGTGTCCGCGATGAGCCATTCGAGGTAGCGGCCCGCCTTGGCATCCACGAAGTTGCCCGCAAACGTCGCATCGATTTTGCTGTTACGCGTCGTCAGGGAAAGCGTGCCGCCCTGGGGCATTGCGTCGCGGGCGTTGACGCAGAGGTTGAGCAGGACTTGGTGCAGTTGCGTCGGGTCGGCGCTGACCGGCCAGGGGTCGGGCTCGAAATCGGTGGTGACGACGACATTTTTGGGGAAGGTGCCCCGGGCAATTCCCGCCATTTCCTCGAGGAGCTTCGTCGGAATGAGCGTCCGGCGCTGGCCCTCCGAGCCGCGGGCGAAGGTGAGGAGTTGTTTGACCATCGCCGCGCCGCGCTGGGCGCAGCGCTCGATGGTGTTGATGATATTGGAACTTTCGGGGTTCCGGGCGCGCAACAACTCGATGCCCATCAAAATGGGCGCCAGGGAATTATTGAGGTCATGGGCCACGCCGCCCGACAGCGTGCCGATGCTCTCCATCCGCTGGGACCGGAGTTCGAGGCGCAGGTTGAGTTCGCGGGCGGTGGTGTCGTTGATCTGCGCGAGCACGCCCCCGTCGCCGTCGCTATCAAAGGCCCGCAGGGCCATTTCCCCGAAGAAGACGGAACCGTCGTCGCGCTTGCAGTGCAGGGGCACGAGCGGGGCCGCCGCGGGGTCGAAGTCCAGCGGAGGAAAGGCCGACGCGTCCGGCAGCAGCGCCCGGTCGATCAGCACGTCTTGCAGGCGCTGGCCGACGAGGGGGGTGGGGCCCGCGAGCAGCTCGGCGGCGCGGCGGTTCGCCAGCACAATGCGGCCGTAGGGATTCATGACGACCAAACCCGCCTGGGCGTTTTCGAACACCTCTTCGAACTGCCGATGGCTGCGCACGAGGCTGGCCTCGCTCTCCTTGCGCTCGGTGATGTCGCGGATCGTGCCGGAGATGGTCGCGGCGGTTCCGCCCGGTCCCGGGGCGGGCTGACCGCGGAT
>CAJAYO010000439.1 GCA_903948415.1 uncultured Opitutia bacterium
GCGGTGTTCACGACGAACGAAACCGGATTGGCCGAACCCGAGAGGTCGCCGCTCCACCCAGTAAAAACGTGGGTGGCATCGGGCGTGGCGAAGAGGGTCGCCGTAGCCCCGATGGTGTAGTTGCCCGCACCGGTGACCGATCCCGCGCCGACCGGAGACACGGAGGCCGTGACGGCAAACGTGCGGAGCGCAAAATTTGCCACGACGTTGTAGTTCTGGGCGCCGACGGTAAACGTCAGCGGATTCGCGGCACTGCTCAGGTCGCCGCTCCAGCCTGCGAACATATGGGTGGCGTCGGGAGTGGCGGTCAGTGTGGCACTCGAACCTTCGGCGTAGGTTCCGGCCCCGGTCACCGAACCGGTGCCGACCGGTAGAACCGACGCGGCCACGATGCGGTTGACTCCGAGCACGGTCAGGTCGGCGAACGACATCCGAGTTGTCGATGAGCCGGGGCCGTATTCGATGGTAAATCGGTAGTCGCCCGGTGGCAGACTTGAGACCGTGGTCGAACCGCTCACGGCCGCCGGGTAGATGTTCACGCCGTTCATGCCCGGCTGATAACCATGCACCCACCGGAAACCCGCGCCGGTCGTCGTCCAGTTGAGCGTCGCCGTCTGATTCGAATAGATGACGGTCGGGCTCGCCGTAAGGGAGCCATAGAGGCCGTCGCTCGTGGTCACGTTGATGGTCGCGGTGCGCGTGACGGGTCCTCCCGGCCCATCGGCGATGAGGGTCCAGGTGGTTTGGCCGGGACTCAGACCGCCGACACTGACGGTCAGGCTCGGGGTGTTTTGATACGGGGAACCCGTAATGCCGTAGCCGGAAACCTTGACCGACGTCGCGTTGGCGGTCGTCCACGTCAGCGTCGCCGTGCCGCCCCACGCCATCGAACCGGGCGAGACACTGATTGCCCCGGAAACTGCCGCTCCGGTGCTCACCGTCACCGTGGCGGTCCGGGTGATCGGCCCTCCGGCTCCCTGCGCCGTGAGGGTGTAGGTGTAGCTGCCCGCCGCGAGACCGCTCACGATTTGGCTGCCGCTCGTCGCCGCGCTGCTGAGGCCGTTGCCCGCAACGGAGACCGCCGTCGCGTTCGACGTGCTCCATGAAATCGTCGCCGAGCCCGGTGCCGTCGTGGTGTTCGGGCTCGCGCTGATCGAGCCGGTGACGGAGGGCGGCGCGGTGATGGTGACCGTCTGCGAAATCGTCGCCGAGTGGACTCCCGTTGCGTCGATAGCTTCGGCGGTGTAGGTAATCGTGAGCGGGCCGGTGTCGGTGCTGGGGTTGCCCGCGTCGTTGTCGGAGCCGTTGCCACCACCCGCGAAGGCGTAGGCCACGCCGTTCCGCCAGACGTTGACGTTCGTCAGATTGCCGTCGGCGTCGTGACCGTGAGCGGAGATCGTATAGCTCTGTCCGCTCGCGACGGTTCCGGGCACGGTGTTCCACGCGATCGTGGGCGCGCTGTTCGGAGCCGCCGCCACCGTCACTGTCGCGGTCTGCGTCGCCGGGCCGTTGGGACCTTGGGCGACAATGGTGTAGGTGTAGGAGCCGGCGGCGAGACCGCTTACCGTCTGGCTACCGCTCGCGGACGCGCTGCTGAGTCCGGGTCCGGACACGGACACCGACGTGGCATTCGCGTTCGACCACGAAATCGTCGCCGCCCCGGGTGCCGTCGTGCTGGTCGGGCTGGCGCTAATCGACGCGCTGACGGATGCGACCGCGTTCACGGTAAACGTCGCCGATTGGGTGATCGGACCACTAGGCCCCTGAGCCGTGATCGTGTAAGTATAGGTGCCGGCCGGAAGGCCGTTCACGGCCTGGCTGCCGCTCGTCGCCGTGCTGTTGATCCCGCTACCGCTGACAGATGCC
>CAJAYO010000440.1 GCA_903948415.1 uncultured Opitutia bacterium
GGGTGGTGTGGCCGCATCTGCAGCAGGCGCGGGAGTTGGGGGCGCGGGCGCTGGTGGAATGCACGCCGGCTTTTTTGGCGCGCGATCCGCGGCTGCTCGTGCGTTTGAGCGAGGCGAGCGGGCTGCATGTGTTGACCAACACGGGGCTGTATGGGGCGCGGAAGAATATTTTCCTGCCGGGGTATGCGCACGTGGAGTCGGCGGAGCAACTGGCGGCGCGGTGGACGGCCGAGGCGCGTGATGGAATTGCGGAGACGGGGGTGCGGCCGGGTTTCATCAAGAGCGGCGTCGATGCGGAGCCGGTGTTGTCGGCCGTGCAGCGGAAGCTGGTCGCGGCGGCGGCGCTGGCGCATGCGGCGACGGGGTTGACGATCGCGGTGCACACGGGGCGCGGGCCAGGGCTCGAACAGCTCGATGTGTTGAAGGAGCACGGCGTGGGTGCGGCGGCGTGGGTGTGGGTGCACGCGCAGGGCGCGAAGGATGAAGACTTGGTCGCGGCGGCAGAGCGCGGGGCGTGGATCTCGTGCGATGGGTTGAACCGCGCCAGCGTGACCCGGCACCTGCACCTGTGCCGCGAGTTCAAGCGGCGCGGGCTGCTGGGGCGCGTGATGTTGTCGCACGACGCGGGGTGGTTCGATCCGGCCAAGCCGGGCGGCGGGACGTTTCGGCCGTTTGATTTGTTGTTCGTGCAGTTTCTGCCGCTGCTGCGGGAGAACGGATTTAGCGAGGCGGAGATCGAGCAGGTGACGGTGCGGAATCCGGCGGAGGCGTTCGCGGTGCGGGTGCGGGTGCGGGCTCGGAGCTGAGAGCGAAGAGCGGAGAGCTCGATCAGCGGATAATCCCGCCTCTCACGAGGCGGGCCACGGGAAGTCGGAACGAGGATTTGATCAGAAGCGGACGCCGGTGGTGATGCGCCAGACGACGGGGGTGTCGATACCGTAGATCAGGAGATTGGTGAAGGAGGTTTCGTTGATGTAGCGGGTCGATTGGAGGAGGTTGTCGGCGTTGAGCTGCACCGAGGCGTCGTGGCGGGCGAGCTTGAACATGTATTTGGAGAAAAACGACAGGGACTTGGCGGGGGGCTGCCAGTAGTCGACGAAGGGGGAGCCGACGAGGTTGGGGTTTTGGCGGACGCGGCTGAGGTAGCGGTCGGAGTTGGAGCGGAAGCCGCCGCCGACGCTGAGGCCGCCGAGGCCGGCGCTGGCGGGCCTGGCCGGAGCCGTGGGGGCGGCCTGGCCGGGGGGCGAGGGACGTGGCGCCCAAGGCGAGGGCGGCGAGGCCACGGGGGAGGAGGTGGGAGGATTTGGACATAGCAGAAGCTGGGGGTGGGTGCGGACGGGAAATTCTGCGGAGGTGACCGGGGGCTATTTGACGCGGCGGGCGTCGAAGTAGGCGGCGAGGGAGCAGACTTGGCGGTGGAGCTCGGGCATGGCCGACAGGAGCGGCGCGTGGGGTTCGAGGCGGAGGGTCACGATGCCCTTGTTGGAATCGAGAGAGGAGGGATCGGCGGTTTTGCTGGCGGGGTGGTTGTCGCGGTATTTGAACCCGTGCTAGCCGACGCAGCCGCCGGACTCGAGGAGGCCGAGAGGGAGATTTTGGTCGAACTTGCCGCGGTCAGCCTGGGTTTTCACGACCCAGCCCGCGCCGGTGGTGTTGGCGAAACCGGCGTCCATGCCTTTCGCCTACCACTCGGTGACGAGGAAGGGTTGGCCGGACCACCGGACCCGGGGAGCGACGCGCGCGGGGTCAGGCGACCACGCGTGGTCGTCGTTGACGGTGATGACGTCGAGGTGGCGGCCGGCGGCGGCGAGTGCGGAGGCGAGGAGGAGCAGGAGGCCGGACGATTTCACGCGGTGGCGGCGATGGCGGCCTGGAGGTCGCGGAGCATCTGGGTGATCTCGACGTAGGAATCGTAGTTGGGTCGGCGCATCGAGAGGGTCTCGATGGGGACGTAGCCGCGGTAGCCGGATTTGCGGATGATCGTGACGAGTCGCTTCATA
>CAJAYO010000441.1 GCA_903948415.1 uncultured Opitutia bacterium
GGTTGCAGACCGCCTGCTGGCAATACGCGCGCTCAAACAACACACCGCGCCGCGCGAGGGCGTCCAAGTGCGGCGTCTTCACCTCGGGATGGCCGTAGCAACCGAGGTCGGCGCGCAGATCATCGGCGGCGATGAAGAGGATGTTCGGACGGCTCGCAGCGGCAGCAGCGAAGCCAGCAGTGACGGCAAGCCCGGCGAGCGCGAAGAAAGAGAAGCGAAAAACGGGCATGGGAGGAGCGGGGATTATTTTTGACGGCGAGTGCGGTCGGCTTCGACTGACGCGGCCCACGCGTCGGCCGCGGCCTGCAATCGGGCGAGGCGGTCGGGGTGCCGGACGGCGAGATCGGTCGCCTCGTTGGGATCGGTCGGCAGGTGGTAGAGCGCAGGCGCCACGGTCGAGTCGCCGGCGGGCTTGTTGCGCGTGACGGGCGGGCGGACGAACTTCCAGTCGCCGTCGCGCACGGCGAGATTGTGGGTGTAGTTGGGCACGGCGCGATTCCACTGCCAAAATCGCAACGGAGCGGGCGGCGCGGGCGCGCCGCGAAGGTGCGCGGCAAAACTCACCCCGTCGAGCGGCAGCTTCGGTCGGCTGAGCTCGCACAAATCGGCGAGCGTCGGCAGCAGGTCGGTGAAATGCGCGGGGAACTCGCTCCGACCGGGCGTGAAAGTGCCGGGCCACGAGAAGACGAGCGGCACGCGGATACCACCTTCGAAGACATCGTATTTGGCGCCGCGGCGCTCATGGTTGAAGCGCGGACCGGCGAGCGGATCGGGACCGTTGTCGCTGGCGAAGATCACGAGCGTGCGCTCGCGCAGGCGGAGTTCGTCGAGCGTCGCGAGGAGCGCGCCGATGCCGCGGTCGAGAATCTCGACCATGGCGTAAACGGTGGCGGTGTTCTCGGGGAAGCCGCGGTCGGTGTAGGTCTTCACGAGATCGGCGGGCGCACCGAGCGGCCGGTGCGGGGCGTAGTGCGCGAGGTGCAGAAAAAACGGCGCGGCGCGGTGGCGGCGCACGAATTCGATCGCACGGTCGGAGAGTTCATCGGTGAGGTAGCGTCCTTCGAAACGCCGGAGCGCACCGTCGATCTCGAGAGAAAAGTCGTCGTAGCTCTTGATGTTCTCGTCGCCGACGAAGCACGCCACTTCGGCAAATCCCCGGCGGCGCGGGTGCCACTCGTCGCCGAGGCCGACATGCCATTTGCCGACGAGACCGGTGCGGTAGCCACGGGCAGTAAAGAGGTCGGCGAGCGTGGTCTCGTCGCGGTGCAGACGGGTCAGCGCGGGCTCCGTGCGCATGGTGAGCGACACGACGCCCGTGCGATGCGGGTAGCGGCCGGTGAGCAGCGCGGCACGCGCCGGGGCGCAGACGGCCGAAGCGGACGTGGCGCGGTCGAACCAGACGCCGGAAGCGATGAGCCGGTCAAGATGCGGCGTGCGGGTGCGGCCGTGGTTGAGCGAGGCCAGGTCGCCGAGCGCAAGGTCGTCGGCAAGGATAAGAATGACGTTGGGTGGCGGAGCCGGTTCGGCCCATGCACTGGCTGCGAGCAGGGCCGCACAGGCGAGCAAACAAACCGACGAAAACCAGCGGAGCGCGCGCATCATTACCTTTGAGAGTCAGAGCATAGCGGAGGCGACCTTAAAATCGGATTTCAAAACCGCCCGTCGACACCCAAAAAGACGCCGACCCCGTTAAAGTTGGTGCCCTGCCGACGACTCGGCTTGTAGCGATACCACTGTTGCGGCTCATCGAAGAGATTCTCGACATTGAAGAAGAACTCGGTGCCCGGGCGAAGGGTCAACGTCGTCCCCACGTTGACGAGCGTCCGCGCCGCGCGATACCGCAACAACGCCTCCGTCGTCGAAAAGTCGGTGAGATTTTCGCCCGTGTAGTTGGCCGACACCCGGACGCCCACCCGGCGGTATTTGTAGGTGAAGCCCGCGTTGCCGGACTGCGGCACAAAGCCGGCCACCTGCCCGGTCCGCCGCACCGTGGCCCCGCCGAAATTTCCCTCGGTGCGGAGCCTCGTATAGTTTGCAAAGACGCCCAGCCCGCGCAGGAGCCCCGGTAGAAACGTGAGCTGTTGCTGGTAAGAAAACTCCCAGCCGTCGATACGCGCCCCGCCGGCGTTGGTCTGGCTGCGCAGCGTATAGCCCGCGTAGTCGCCGTTGTAGCCGTTGTCCGCGCCGCTCGGCACGAGTCCGAGAACATTGCTCACAATGTAGTCGCGGATGTTTTTCTGGAAATAGCCGACCGAGACCATGCCGACCGGCTCGAAGTAGTATTCCAGGGTTGCGTCGTAATTCTTGGTGAACTGCGGCTTGATCGCCTGGTTGTTGATCGTGAGCGTCTCCGCCGCCTCGTTGACCGCTTCCACCGGCAGCAAATTCGCCGTCGGCGGCCGGCCGATGCCGTTCGACCAGCTGGCCCGGGCCTGCAGGCCTTTGGTGAACTGATAGGTGAGGTGTGCGCTCGGAAACCATGAGCGCGTCGAACCGGTTCCGACCCGCGGGTTGTTGTAGTCGAAACGCGCCAGTTCGCGCGGGTCGGTGATCGGCGTCGTGGGTTTCTTCACCCCCTTGATGTAGGCAAAGGCCTCGACGTCGACCTGCTCCAGACGGACGCCCGACAGGACGCGCAGTTTCCCCAGTTGCACGCGCGACTGGGCGAAGGCCGCCGTGAGGGTTTCATCCAGGCTGCTCGTGCCGGTATATTTCTGCGCCTCACTCGCATACTGATCCTCGACCCACCGCCGCGGATTGTCGCGCATATCCACCACCAACGCACCCAACGTCGGAAAGGGAATCCGTCCGCGCGCCTGCCAAAAGGAGTTGTTCAGAGAGGCACTCGGATCGATCAACCCCGGCAGATCATCTGCCGCCCCGGCGCCGCCGCGGATGCCGTCGGGCCCCGCGTAGTTGAACGTGCGGTTGCCGCCCGTGATATCGATGTGGTTCACGCGGTATCGGCCACCGGCCTTGAGTTGCGTCAAAAATTGCCAGGGCAGATTGACCGTCGCGGCGCCCGAGGCCGTGGCGATCCGGGTGAACCGTTTGTTGTCCCGCCGCGTAAGCACCCCGGTCCCGTAGCTGCGCGGATCGAAAATGCTCGCGCCCTCGGTCTGAACAAAGACCGGATCGGTGACCGACGCCGTCTCATCATAGCGCCAACCGAGGTTGGTCACCCGCATCGTGAAAAGCCCGCCGCCGGGGTAGGCCTTCTTCGGGTAGGGACCGTCAAATTGAATCACACTGCTGCTCGTGATTCCTCCGTCGTAGTCGAGCTTCAGCCAGCCTCGCTGATACTGGCCCCCGGCGTTGAACAGTCGCTGCAGATCGAAAAAGGCCCGGGTGAAGGTATTGATTTCGAAAAAATTCGTCGGCTGCGCCCGCACGCGCGTTACGGTATCCGTGAAGTCCGGATAGATCTGCCCGGGGCCGGTCGGCTGTCCGCCTGCGTCCACGGCCAGCACGCGGGGCGTGTTGACCGACGCGGTCGTTTTTAGCTCGGCCAGGGTTCGCTGCGACGCATCGCTTATTTTCGTGGTAAAATAGACGCTGCTCCGGTCGGAGATTTTGTAGTCAAAACGCACGCCGTAGCTCTCCTGTCGGCCGGCATTGTAGACGTCGTTGGCGACGAAGGTCCGGACGTAGCTCGGCCCACTGGTCGTGTCGAGGCGCTCCTGCTGCGTCACTTTCGCGCCGCGGTTGTTCTGGCTCCCGTTCGCAGTCAGGGTGACGCCAAGGTTGCGCTCCCCGCCGCCGACATCGAAAATCTGGGTGTAGCTAAGGTTGAACAGCGGCGCGGTGCGGTGGTCCTGCCGGTAAACCGTCTGGTCCGTGAAGGGCGGCAGCCACCGCACCCCCACCCGATAGGTCCCGCGGCGCCGGTCGCGCGAAGCCAGCGCACTGCGCGTTTTGAAATTCACCCCGCCACCCAAAGAGTCGGCGTCCATTTCCGGGGTCGACGCCTTGGTCACTTCCACCTCATCGAACAGGGCCCCGCTGATCGCCCCGAGACGGAAATTACGCGCCATGCCGCCGGAGCTGGCCATTTTGTTGCCGTCGACCGTCACAGAATTCTGTTCCGACGAAATGCCGCGAATGCGAACGTTGAACACATTCCCCACGTCATCCGGCTCGCCGCTGATCCCCGCGAGTTGCACGAGCAATTCACCGGCGTTGTCGTTGCTCAGTATCCCCAACGCATCCATCGCCACGACGCTCTTCACATTGTCGGCCGTGCGCTGCCGGGTAATGGCGGCCGCATTGCCCTCGCGTTCGGTGGCGACGACAAACTTTTCCAACTTGATCGCATCCTCGGCCTGCAAAGCGACTTCAAGCGTGACGCGTCCGCCACCGGCAATCGTCACGGTTCGTCGGACCGTCGCCAGGCCCAGATGGGAAATCGCCACCTCGACCGGGCCGGCGGGCACGGAGGAAAATTCGAAGCGACCGTTGCTGTCGGTGAGCACCTGGCGCCGCAATCCCGGCAGCTCAATCACGACCCCTTCCAAGGTATTTCGGGTGGCCGCACTGCTGATCTGGCCGCTCAGCCCGCCGAAAAGGCCGACCGACGACCCCGAGCGCTCCATGGGCGCGGGCACGGCACGGGCCCCCCAGCGAACCGTCAACGCCCCCGTGCGTTCATCTTGATCGGCCACCAGTGACGTGCCTTGCAGCAGACGCTCCAGCGCCTCGCGCGGCGCAAACAGGCCCTTCGCCGCGTTCGTCCGCACGCCTTCCACCTCAGTTGCAGAATAGAGCAATTGCGCACCCGATTGGGTGACGAACTGCTTGAGCGCGGCGAGCGCCTCTCCCGCGGGAATCTCGATCGACTTCTTGGCCTGGTCCGCGGCGCGCGCCTGCCCGCTCAAGAACACCGCGACCATGAACGCGAAGTTTAACCAACGAAGGAGCGAAGCGAATTCTTTGACCGGTTTGTTCATGGGTGGGTGGCGGCGACAACGGCCCGCTCCTACTACCACGAGTCAACCGCGCACTCTCACTAGACTAAATTCCGGAATTTCGTTTCGCGCGCACGGTCAAGGCGCGGACGCCGGTCCGCGACGCAGGAC
>CAJAYO010000442.1 GCA_903948415.1 uncultured Opitutia bacterium
AAATCAACCATGAGCGTAGTGAGCGCATCGCTCCGCCCGCCGCAATGTCCGTTCGTTCAAAAATCACCCGGCCCCCGACGGCTGCACGCCACGCCTACAGCCCGGCGATCAGCGCGCGCAGCTGCGCGGCGTGGTCCGCCGTGTCCACTTTCTCCGCGACCGCGAGCACCGTGCCGTCCTGGTCCACCACAAACGCGGCGCGCGCCGGCCCCAGGTAGGTCTTCCCGTACATCGACTTTTCCACGACCGAATCCGCCGCTTTTGCAAACAGGTCCTCGGGGTCGCTCGCCAGCACGTAGCTGATTTTCTTCTTCGCGGCGTATTTGAGGTGCGAGCCGACGGTGTCCCGGCTGAGGGCGACCAGGTTGTAGCCAGCTTGGTCAAACTCCGCGGCATGGGCGACGAGGCTGTCGTTCTGTTTGTCGCAGCTGCCGGTGTTATTTTTCATGTAAACCGACACAATCGTGCGCCGGGTGAGCAGCTCCGCGAAGGTCACCTCGCGCGCCGCGCCGTCTTGGACGAGATTCAGCTTAAACTTGGTCTTCAGTCGCTTGCCGGGGGAAATCATGGTGCGGCGAATGAGTCGAGCCGCCGCCGGCCGTCAAATCGGCGCACGGGTATTACGTAAAAAAGTCCTGCGGTTGAGGCTTTGACGTGCCGATAAAAAGACTCCAACTTCCCCGCGCATGAAATCGGTCAAGGTGCCCGCACTGGAGCTTTTCCTCCACGAGATGATCCCGCTCGCGAAAGCGATGGGCGTCGGCGTGGAGGTGAGCGATGCCCGGGCCCTGACCCTGACCGCCCCGAAAGAGCAGAACAAAAATTCCCTCAACACCGCCTTCGGTGGCAGCCTCGTTTCACTCGCCACCCTCGCCGGCTACGGCGTCGTGTGGGAGCTGATGAAAAACGAAAAAGGCGCCGACAAAACCGAATGGAGCATCGTCGTGAAGGAAAGCCGCGCCGCCTACCGCCGCCCCGTGATCGGCGACCTCCGCGCCATCTGTGAGCGCCCCGCGCAGGCCGCCATCGCCGAATTCAAGGACGCCCTCGAGCGCTACGGCAAAGCGAAGCTCAAGCTCCGCGCCCGCGTGATCGAAGCCGGCGAGACCGCCGTCGATGTGACCGCGGCGTTTGTCGTCACGCGGTGACGCGATCCGGCCACCGCGCCGGGGCCGTGCTCTGCGTGCGCAGCTGGCGGGGAGGGTTCTGGGCTTCCGCACCGCGTCCCTTGAAAAGCTGAATTTGGTCCTTCCCTGCCTACCGACCGGCCTCGTTGGGCACGACGCGCCCGCAGTCGCTCCCACTCCTCCGCCTGACGCGTGCGATCAGCAACCCCGCAGGCGTCGTAAAACGCGAGACGGCGAATCCCCTCCGGCGAATCGGGCTCATGGCGAACTGGCCGGCCCACACGTGCTGGCCCGTGGTGGCGCGGATGAGCTGGCCCGTGATGCGCACGGTGTCCCCCCCAGAACTGCACGCTGCCTTCGGGCACGCAGGCGACATCGCGCTCGCGCGCGGTCCGCAGGATTTTCTTCTTCGTGCGGCGATACTCCATCCCGGACGTGCGCGATACCGCCTGCAGCTGGCTGATGGTGGCGAGACTCGTCAGGATGTTGTCATGCACGCCGTCGATCAGGAACTCGTTTTGTTTCCCCAGCTGCGATCCTTGAAGGGGAGCACGGCGACGGATTTTTCCGCGGTGGGCGAACGCGTCCCGCGCCGGCATTCGCCGCCACGTTCGGTGCCGCCTCCGGCGCCCGCCGCCGGAATCGCGCCGCCGCTCCAAGCCGCCGCCGGGCCGCGGCGCCCCACCTCCGGAGTGGCCCGGGCTCTCCCGTCCGTATCCGTTTTCGGCCCGCTCCCGGGCGGGACCGCCCGGGCCACTCCCGGCGGCGCGAGCAACCGTTTCACCTGCTCGGAAAACCGGCGTGACCGCACCCTGCGACCGGCGCGTCCACGGCACACGCCTGAACGGCTCCGGCACGCGCGCGGCCGCCTCGCGCGCGTCGTCCACGACGACGGGCAGCAAGCACGGCGTGCCGTGCGCCCTGTCGAGCGTGCGCTCGGCCGCGATGTCTTCGCCCCATAGCTCAGCGAAACCGCCCCGACCGCGCGCGGAGGAGGGGACGGAAAATCAGACACGGGGTCAGCATGGACCTGGCGCAGTGCGGCCACGGGGCGCGCCGCCAGAGCCGCCCGTGGCCCCGTTCGACGCCGCTCAGATATGCTTCGAGTCCGCCTCGTCCTTCTGCACGTAGCCGCTGTCCTGCCGCTGGTGGTTCACGGCATTTTTCTTGAGATAGGCCTGATAGACATCGTCCGGGGTCATCCCGAGGGTCTGCGCCAGCGACACGAGAAAGTGAAACAGGTCGACGACCTCGACCTTGGCGTTCTGCTCGTCGAATTTCTGGTATTTCGCCCACCACTTCCATGGCACGGAGTCGATCAGTTCGGCCGTCTCCTGCTGCATGGCCCGCGTATAGTTGAGGATCCACTTGGCCTTTTCCTCGTCGGTCGGAGGCGGGAGATTGACGCCGATCCGCTCGTTCAACGCCTTTTGCATCCGGAAGATTTCCTCGAGTTTGTCCATGGTCGCGACGGTGGGAAACCGCCCCGGCGCTGGCAAGCCCGCCTTCGGCCGCGGCGGAATTTGCAGTTGCTCCCCGGGCCGGGGGCCACGACCCTCCGTGCTTCATGCACGCGTCGAGCGCGTTCCCGCGCTCCGTGTGTGCCCACCAAAACCGGCCGTTCTCCCGCGTACGCAGGATGAGCGCCTCAGCACAAAACACAGCACATGTCAGATCAAGATCAGTCCGGCGCTTCGGCCCCGGCCCCAGCCCCCGCCCCGGCGGCGAGCGGTGCCGCCCCCGCCGCGACCCAGCCGTTCGGCACGTTCGGCACCACCCGAGGCTCCGGCCTCAACCGTGGCAAACGTGTCACCGCCCCCGCGGCTCCCGCCGCCGGCTCCGCCGCTTCCAGCGGCTTCAAACCCAGCGCCCTCGAGGTCATCACCTCCAAGAGCGAGTACGTAAATCCGTTCACCGGTGAGACCACCGTGAGCGCGCCCGTCGTCAACGAGCCTGCCCCGCAGGCCGCCCCCGCTCCCGCCCCGGCCCCCGTCGCGGTCGCGCCGGTCGCCCAAGTCGCCCCGGTGGCGCCGGCGCCCGTCGCCCCGCCCGCGGCGGCGAAGCCAACCGCCCCGGCCGCCGAACTCTTCCCGTTCAACGCCCCCGCGGCGCCCGCGCCCAAAGCCGCTCCCGCGGCCGAACCCGCGGCAAAAGCCGAGTTGAACATCCTCCCGCCCCAAGGCGGCGAGAAGCGCGCCGCCGTCAATTGGGAAGCCCCGTCCGCCTCCGCGGGCGGCGCCGCCCCCGCACCGATGCAGCGCGAAGACCGTCCGACGTTCCGCACCGAGCGCGGTCGCCGCGACGACCAGCAAAACCGCGACGCCCGGCCCGCGGACGCCCGTCCGGCCGATGCCCGCCCCGCGGACACCCGCGAGCCGAAGCCGTTCGATCCGCGCGCCCCGCGCGAACCGCGCCGCGAAGACCGCAAGTTCGAGCCGCGCGCCAACCAGCCTTATCAGCCCCGCGGCGAGCGCACCGAACGCCCGGATCGCCCCGCGCGCGCCGAACGCACCGAACAGCCCGCTCCGGCCAAGAAATCCGGCGGCTTCTTCGGCTGGCTCAAGGGCCTCTTCGGCGGCAATGCCCCCGAAGCCGCGCCGGCTCCCGCCGCTGACCGCGAGCCGCGCCGCGAGGGCGACCACGGCGGTCGCGGCCGCGGCCGCGATCGCGGCGGTTACCGCGGCGAAGGCCGCGGACCGCGCGATCCCAACTTCCAGCACCCGGATCCCCGCGACGAAAGTCCCGAGGGCCAGGGCGGCGGC
>CAJAYO010000443.1 GCA_903948415.1 uncultured Opitutia bacterium
CACGTGGAGCGACGAAGCTCGCGGTCGCGGAGCCAGGCGAAGATGACCGGGGTGGCGACGAGGATGTGGATGAGAGGGGAAGCATGCCGCCGAAGACGGGGGCGGCGAGCGGTTGCATGACTTCGACGCCGGGGCGCGGGCACGAGAAAATCGGGAGCAGGCCGGCGATGGCGGTGGCGACGGTCATGACTTTCGGGCGGAGGCGGGCGCCGGCTTTGATCGCGGCGAGAAGTTCTTCATCGAGCGGCAGACGGAGAATAAGTTCATAACGCACGGTGCGCCCATTGGGCAGAGGAAATCGTTCCGCAGGTGAGAATCATGAAGGCATCCGGCCCAACGTGGGAGATCTGCCAAGACGGGTGTGATGCCGGGGATGCCCGACGGGGTGCGGCGATGACCGAGCCGGCTTCGGCAGGGTGCTGTTCGGAGTAGGCGCACTGCCGGCCCCAGTGCGGGTGCGATGGCAGGGAGTTTCGCTCGCGCGAAAAAATCAGAGCAGCGCGCGAAATTGATCGGGCGTGAGGCCGGCGTCGCGGGCAATGGCACCCATCGTCATCGCATTGATCGGGGAGTGACGGGGAATGATGAGACGAACCTGACCGTTGCTCATTACGATGTGTCCGCTTTGGCGAACAATGCGTTAGCCCATTTTCTGAAACACCCGGACCGCGTCGTGCTGGCCGACTCCCGGGACGCGCGGCATGGCTTACACCAGCACTTCGGTCTGTTCGATCCGTTTGAGGCCAGTCTCCTCCGCTTCAACTTCGAGCCAGAGGCGAATCGCATCCTTGATATTTGTCAGAGCCTCGGCCCGCGTGGCTCCTTGTGAGTGGCAGCCAGGCAAATCAGGGCAACTGACGGACCAGCCTTCGTCTGATTCGAAGAGGGTCACGCGGTAGTTCATGGGCAGAGAAGAAGCGTGATGAAGCAGGGAGTCAAATGGAGAGCAGGGCAGGGAAACTGCGCTGCCCAAACGCAGCGGCGGAGGGTCGAAGCGGAGAACTTAGCCGGACTCATGCAGTTGATCGGGTCGGATCGAGGCGATCTGGCGGCACCTTTCAGTTTGCGTCAGCCGCTCCACAGGCCCTCCGGGCATGCGTCGGGCTTCCTCGACTGAAATCTGCTCGCCATTTCGCCTCGCTCCTCTGCCTCCAACTGCATGAGTCCGGCCTAGCGTGGACCGGGGTCGGGCGAGGAAAGGAGTCGGCTTGCCGGGCGGAGGGGCGGGGATCACGTCGCGAGTTTCCTGAACTCGCGTTCGCGGAGCCAGGCGAAGATGACCGGGGTGACGACGAGGATGTGGATGAGAGGGGAAGCATGCCGCCGAAGACGGGGGCGGCGCGCGATGTAGCCGACCCAGACGGCGGTGCGCGTGCTCGAGAAAATCGGGAGCAGGCCGGCGATGGCGATGGCGACGGTCATGACTTTCGGGCGGAGGAGTCGGCTGCGCAGACCGGAACGGGGGAATAATATCGCCGGGTCGAAGGCGTGGATTTTAGGAAGCGGGGCGAAGGGGATTGGTTGGCCGCAAAGAGGCGCAGAAAGCGCAAAAAAGAATGCGCGCGCGTGGGGCGTCAGGAGGCGGGTTGGGTGGACGGAACAGAGAGCGGGGCGGGGATGCGGGCGGCTTGGCGGGCGAGTTTGCGTTCCCAGTACCAGGTGAAGAAGACGGGGACGGAGAAGAGGGAGACGACGTCGAAGATCATGCCGCCGACGACGGGGAGGACCATGGGTTGCATGAGTTCGGAGCCGCGGCCGGTGGCCCAGAGGACGGGGATGAGCGAGAGGAGCGTGGTGGCGTTGGTCATGATCGCGGGGCGGCGGCGGCGGAGGCCGGCGTGGAAGACGCGGGCGTGGACTTCGGCGACGTCGCGGGGCGGAGTTTTGAACTGCTCCTGGATGTAGGTGCCGAGGAGAATGCCGTCGTTGAACATGACGCCGAGGAGGACGATGAAGCCGACGATGACGGCGGTGGTGAGTTCGGCGCCCCACCACCAGACGAAGAAGAAGCCGCCGGCAGTGGTGACGCTGGCGTTGGCGAGAATGATGATGCTCGTGATGAGCCAGGAGCGCGTGCCGAGGTAGATGAGGATAATCATGACGCCGAGGGAGGCGGCGATGATCCAGCGGAGGGAGGCGTCGGCCTTGAGTTTTTGTTCGTAGCGACCGACCCAGCGGAAGGTGGCGCCGCGGGGGAGTTCGAGCTGGCCGGCGGAAAGGGCGGCGCGGAGGCGGGCGTCGGCGTCGCGGACGACTTCGACCTCGCCGCGGCCCTGGGCGTTGAGGAGGACGTATTGGGTGCGTTTGCCGGCCTCGGAGCGGATGGCCATCGGGCCGATGGTGGAGGTGAGGCCGGCTTCGCTGGGGCGGGTGGCGACGACGGCGGACGCGAGGGCGGCGGGGAGCGGTTCGCCGGCGGGGAGAGTGAGTTCGGCGCGGGTGGGGGAGAGGATCGTGAGGTTGCGTTGGTGGGTGAGGGAAAGGGAGGCGAGGAGTTGAGAGGTGGGAGCGGAGGGCGGAGAGGAGGCGGGGATTTGAGACTTCAGATTTGAGATTTCAGAGACGGGACCTGGAGAAGAGCCGATTTCAGGGACGGGACCTGGAGAAGAACCGATTTCAGAGGAGGAAACTGGAACAGAAGAAGTGAGTTCGAGGGTGTAGACGGTGGGGGCGGCGAGGAGGCTGGAGAGGGGGATGGCGCCGTGGCCGGCGGTGACGGGGATCTGGATTTGGGTGAGCTCGTCGGGGTCGTCGCGGCGTTCGCGGAGGTAGCGGATGCGGACGGGATAGCGGAGGGCGCCTTCGACGGAGTAGGTGAGGGCCATGCCGCCGAGGGCGGTCTCGACGGTGCGCATGACCTGTTCGGTGGTGAGGCCGAAGCGGGCGAGTTTGGCGGGGTCGAGGCGGACCTCGGCGTAGGGTTTGCCGCCTTCGCGCTGCATCTGGACGTCGGCGGCGCCGGGGGTGGACTGGATGATCTTCTCGGCTTTTTCGGCGAAGCGCTCGAGGGCGTCGGAGTCGTCGCCGAGGACCTGGAGGGCGATGAGGCTGCGGATGCCGGTGGAGAGCATGACGACGCGGGTCTCGATGGGCTGGAGCCAGCTCGGGGCGACGCCGGGGATGTCGGTGATGGCGGCGAGGGCGGCGCGGACCTCGGCGAGGGTGCGGGGGCGGGTGCGTTCGGTGCCGTCGGGGTCGGTGAGGGCGTGGACGGGCCACTCGGCGTAGGGTTTGAGGAGGACGACGGTCTCGATCATGCCGAGGGGGGCGGGGTCGAGGGCGGTTTCGGCGCGTCCCATTTTTCCCATGACGCTGGCGACCTCGGGGACGAATTCGATGAGGCGGTTTTGCGCGAGCATGATGCGCTGGGCTTCGCCGAGACCGCCGGTGGCGGGGATGGACGGCATGAAGAGGAGGCTACCCTCGTCGAGGGGCGGGAGAAAACTGGAGCCGACGCCGGGGAAGGTGCGGGTGAGGGCCTGGTCGAGGGTGGTGTGCGAGAGATCGGCGCCGACGAGGGCGAAGGATTGGCGAAGGGGCCAGCTGAGGGTTGGCCAGCCGAGGCCGAGGAGGTAGCCGCCGAACGCGAGGGTGGCGATCACGACGGTGAAGGTGACCTTGTGGCGCTGGAGGTGATTATAGGCCCACTCGTAGGCGACGTGGATGGCGTGGCTGGCGGGATTTTCCTCGTAGTTGACGAGTTTCTCGCGGCCGAGGCGCCAGACGATGAGGGCGACGGCGGCGGCGAAAAGCGGGGCGAAGAGCCAGCCGGGGAGGGTGAGCGCCCAGCGGCCGTAGTCGACAGGGAGGCTCCAGCCGTCGCGGATGAACCAGCCGAAGGCGAGGCCGCCGGCGAGACCGGCGAGGGCGAAGAGGACCGGTTTGCGGATGTGCCACGGCGGGAGGAGGAGGCGGCAGAGGACGGGGACGAGGAGGGTGCCGAAGAGGACGGCGCCGCTGATTGCGAGAGATTTGGTGAGGGCGAGAGGGGTGAAGAGGCGGCCGGCCTGGTCCTGGAGGGCGAAGATCGGGAGGAAGCCGATGACGGTGGTGGCGGCGGAGGTGAGGAGGGGGCGGGCGACTTCCTGGGCGGCGGTGATGACGGCCTGCGTGATCTCGGGGTCGAAGGGCGACGTGGGCATGGCGCGGCCCGCGCGGCGGCATTTCTCCTGCAGATCGACGAGATGCTGCGTGATATTTTCCGTCATGATGATGCCGAAATCGACCATCACGCCGATGGCGATGGCGATGCCGGCGAGGCTCATGATGTTGGCGCCGACGCCGGCGAGGCGCATGACGAGAAAGGTGAAGAGCATGCCGAGCGGCAGGCTGAGGGCGACGGCGAGGCTGGCGCGGACGTGGAGGAGAAACGCGATGACGACGACGGCGGTGGTGACGACGGCTTCGACGAGGGTGGCGGAGAGGGTGGCGGTGGTTTCGCGGATGAGTTGGGAGCGATCGTAGAACGGGACGACGGTGACCTGTTCGCGGGCGAAGGTGGGGGCGAGGGTGGCGAGCGAGCGTTTCACGGCGTCGATCACGCGCTGGGGATCCTCGCGGACGCGCAGGCCGATGATGGCGCCGACGTGTTCTTGATAGCCGTCGGCGAGGAGGCCCTGGCGGAATTGGCCGCCGAGGGTGACGGTGGCGATGTCGCCGAGGCGGAGGCCGGCGCCGAGGGTGCGGTTGCCGCGGAGGACGATGTTTTCGACGTCGGCGACGGAGCGGATGAAGCCGGCGCCGCGGATCATGGTTTCGCCGCCGGATTGTTCGACGCTCATGGCGCCGACGTCGCGGCCGGCGGAGCGCACGGCCATCATGAGCATGTCGAGGGTGAGGCCCTGTTCCTCGAGGCGGGTGGGTTCGACGTCGATCTGGTATTCGCGGACGACGCCGCCGGCGGGGGCGACCTCGGCGACGCCGGGGACGGCGCGGAGGGCGGGGACGACGATTTGGTCGAGGAGGTAGCGTTTGGATTCGAGGTCGCGCGGGCCCTGGAGGGTGAAGGCGTAGACCTGGCCCATGGCGGTGGCATCGGGGCCGAGGCGGGCGTTGACGCCGGGCGGGAGGAGGCCGCTCAGTTGCGAGAGGCGTTCGAGGACGCGGGTGCGGCACTCGTAGAGATCGCGGCGCTCCTCGAAGATGACGTAGAGGTAACTCGCGCCGTAGAGGGACATGCCGCGGACGGTTTGGACGCCGGGGAGACCCTGGAGTTCGCGGGCGAGGCGGGAGGTGACCTGTTGGTCCATGTCCTGCGGGCTCTGGCCGGGCCACTCGGCCCAGACGATGACCTGGTTGTCGCTGAGGTCGGGGAGCGCATCCACGGGGATCTCACGCCATGCCCACAAGCCGGCGAGCGCGAGGGCGAGCGCGGCGGAGAGGGTCAGGAAGGGGTTGCGGATGCAGAAGGGGATCACGGACGGTAGGGCGGAAGGAGAGATCGAGAGAGCGGGAGGAGGGAGCTTGGGTGGAGAATTTAGGGCCTAATCTGGCTAAGGCATGGGCCACAGAGGGCACGGAGCTCGGCCACAGAGGGCACAGAGGAAGCGAGCCGGATCACGGAAAGAGAAAAAATCGGTCAGTGCTGGTGGGCGGGGGCGGGGGCGGTGGCGCCGAGGGGGAAGAGGAGGCTGGGGGTGCCGGCGAGCTGGGCCTGGCTGTCGATGAGGAAGGCGCCCTGGGTGGCGACCTCGTCGCCGGGGTTGAGGCCGGCGCGGACGATGTAGAGGTCGTGGCCGGTGGCGGACTCGAGGCGCGGGCCGAGGGCGAGGGGGGCGAGGGCGAAGGCGAGGCGGCCGTCGTCTTTTTTGCCGGATACGCGCCAGGCGACGTGGCGGACGCCGGTGGAGAGGACGGCGCTTTTGGGGACGAGGGTGACTTGGGCGGGGGTGTCGGCGGCGAGGAGGTCGGCGTCGAGGGCGGCCTGGAAGCGGGCGTGGACGAGGGAGCCGACGAGGAGGCGGCTGTTGGGATCGGAGAGATGAAGGTGGACCTCGCGGGCGCGGATCTCGGCGCTGAGTTCGGGGGAAACCCAGGTGATGGCGGCGGCGACGTCGGGGAGGGGGCCGCGGTCGTCGGAGGAGAGTTGGACGGATTGGCCGACGCGGAGCCAGTGGGCGCGGGCTTCGGGGACGTGGACGACGACCATGAACGTGCGGGGCGCGACGAGGCGGAGGAGCGGGGTGTCGGGCATGACCTCTTGGCCGACGGTGGGGAGTTTGGCGGCGGCCATGCCTTCGCCCTCGAGGCCGAGGACGACGAGGCCGGCGAAAGGGGTGGTGATGGTGACGGTGTCGGTGGGGGCGGCGCCGGCGAGGACCGCGGCGGCGAGGGCGGGGAGATTCCAGCGGGTGAAGCGGTCGGTGAGAGCGTGGACGGCGTGGGTGTCGGCGAGTTTGACGGCGGCGGCGAGTTCGCCCTGGGCGGCGAAGAGTTCGGGGCTGTAGAGATCGACGACGGGGTCGCCGGCGGCGACGACGGTGCCGGGATGGAGGGCGGCGGGATAGCGTTTCAGGACGCGGCCGGCGAGACGGGGGAGGACGACCTGGAGGGTGCGGTCGTCGTAACGGACGGCGCCATACGCGTGGATGGTGGCGGTGGCGGGGCCGGTGGTGACGGTGGAGAGCGTGAGGCCCATGCGGCGCTGTTGTTCGAGGGAGAGTTCGCCGGCGGTGACCTTGGTCATGGCCATGCCGCAAACGGGGCAGGCGCCGGCTTTGGCGCCGATGAAGTCCATCATGGGACAGGCCCAACGTTCGCCGGGGGCGGAGCCGACGGTGGAGGCGGGGGCGGCGGGGGCGGTGAAGAGGGCGTGCTCCGGGAGGAGGGCGACGAGTGTGGCGCCGGCGGCGAGGCCGAGGACGGCGGTGAGGGCGGAGGGCCAGCGCATGGGAGGAAGGCGGCCGATCAGCGTTTGATGAGCTCGTTGCGGAGGTAGGTGGGGCCGTATTTGTCGGGGTCGGCCTTGAATTTTGGGGCGCACATTTTGCAGCCGAAGCCGATGGTTTTTCCCTGGTATTCGACCGTGGGGAGAGCGGGATCGACTTTCATGCCGCAGATGGCGCAGACGGTGTTGACGGGGTTTTTTGCGGCCGTGGGGCCGGCGTGAGAATCGCTGGCGGCGGGCGCGGGCGTGGACGGTTTTGCAGACGAGGACGGAGGGAGCGGCGGGGAGTTGTTGACCAGGGGGGCGTAGTCGCCGCGGGTGGTGACGGAACCGGCGGTGTCGTGGCCGGCGTGCGGGTCGTGCAGGGCGGTGCGGGCGCCGAGGGCGATGAGGGCGCCGAGGACGAAGGTGGCGAGGAAGGTGAAGAGAGCTTTCATGGGGAAAGGAGCGGAGCGCGGAGAGCGGGAGTGAGGCGGGCGGGGGAGAGGTAGCGCCAGAGTTCGGCGCGGGTGGTGCGGGCGGAGGTTTCGGCTTCGATGATTTGGAGCTGCGTCTCGGTGGATTTTTCGAGGATGTCGATGGCGTGGAGGACGGCGGATTCGCCGGCGCCCATGCCGGTGACGCTGAGGCTGCGGGTGAGGGCCTCGTGCTCGGCGTCGAGGCGGGTCCGGGTGTCGGCGGCGAGGCGGCGGGCGGTGGCGGCGACGCGCTCGGCGCGTTCGACGCGGGCGAGCGTACTGGAAATGCGGTGACGTGCGGCGGTGGCGTCGGCGGTGGCGGCGGCGCGATCGGCCTCGGCGGCGCGGACTTCGGCGCGGGCGGAGCGGCGGTTGCGCCAGGGGAGCTCGGAGGAGAGGGCGAGGCCGAGGGTGTCGGTGTTGCCCATGCTGCTGCGTTCGCGTTCGAAGCGGACGCCGACGGAGGTCATGGGGTGGGCGGAGGCGCGGGCGATCTGGCCCAGGGCGTTGGCCTCGGCGATGCGGGCGGTGGCGACGGCGACGGTGGGGGCGTCGGCGGGGTTAATCTCGTTGGTGGTGGGGGCGGAGAAAGCGGGGAGCGGGGCGTCGGGGGCGAGGCCGAGGCGGCCGCGGGCGGTGGCGCGGGCATCGGCGGCGGTGCGCTGGGTGTGCTCGAGTTGAAGTTGGAGCGAGGCGACGCGGGATTGGATCGTGAGGCGGTCGGCGAGGCGGGTGGTGACGCCGGCGGCGAGGCGGGATTGGACGGTGGCGAGGGCGGCGTCGAGGCGGGTGAGCTGGGCGGTGAGGAGGGCGGCGCGGGCGTCGGCGCCGTCGGCCTCCGCGAGGGCCAGGGCAAGATCGGCGGCGACGTCACCGACGGTCAGGGCGTAGTCGGCCTCGGCCAGGGAGACGACGGCGGAGGAGCGGGCGCGGTCGGCGGCGCGTTCGCCGCGTTTGGGGAGGGGTTGGCGGACGGTGAGCTCCCACATGGTGCGGCTTTCGCCCAGGGGGGCGTCGACCCGGGAGCCCATGGCCTCGACTTCGGGATCGGGGAGGCGGCCGGCGGCGTCGGTGCGGGCGCGGGCGGCGGCGATGCGTTGGGCGGCGGCGGCGAGTTGGGGTGCGCGGGTGACGGCGTCGAGGAGGGCGGGGGCCGCCGCGGGGGTTTGGGCGCGGGCGGCGGGAAGGAGCGCGGCGGACGCCGTGAGCGCGGCGAGGCTGCAGAAGCCCGCGCGGAGGAACGGGAGGAGGCGCGGGGACATGGTGGTGACGAAACCGGGCGGACCGAAGTCCGCCCGGTTTTTTTATTTCTTGGTTTTGGCGGCGGCGTCGACCTTGGCGAGGAACTTGGCGGGGGTGGCCTTGAAGTCGTCGGTGCAGCCGTCGCAGCACAGGAAGACGACGCGGTCGGGCTGGCCGGAGGCGCGGTGGATGTAGGGAGCGGCCTCGCCCATGCTGCCGAGGGGTTCATCGGAAACGAGGCAGGTCTTGAGCGGGTAGGAGGCGCGGGCCTTGGCGATGAGGGCGGCGTCGGCGGGCGTGGGCTTGGCGGCGGCGTCGGCGGGTTTGCCGTGTTTGTCGTGCTTTTCCGCGGCGAGGAGCGCGGGCGCGAGGCTCAGGGAGAGAGCGAGGGCGAGGGTGGCGGAGGCGAGGTGGGAGGTGAGTTTCATAAGGATGGTTCGCGGGCATTAACCCGCGGGGCGGAAAATCCCGCGAGAAATTTAGGGAAAGTTTTTGGCGGGATTTTGGCGGGGGCGGGTTATAGCGTGTGAATCCAGACATGAATTTATGAAGGCTCCCCCATCGAACGATCCCCTCTCGCGGGTGTTAAAAGCCTGGTGCGTGGCGCCGGCGGGCGCGCCGCAGTTCCGGGCCGAGGTCTGGGCGCGGATCGGGAGCGCGGGGAAGACGGAATCGTGGGCGGGGTATTTGCGCGGGCATACCGCGGCGGTGGCAGGGGCGTTGGCGCTGGCGGTCGTGCTGGGGGCGGTGGGCGGGCGCAGTTCGGCGCGGGCGCGGGCGGCGGCGGAGAGCGAGCGGCTGGCGAGCGCGTATGTGCACTCGCTTGATGCCCGGGGCATGACGATGCCATGAGGAACCTGCTGATCACGGCGGGGGTGGTGATGGCGGCGTGTGCGCTGGCGTTTGGGGTTTTCTTCGCGCTGAACGACGATGCGGCGCTGCGGCGCGCGGCGCGGGAGAACGATGCGATGGCGTGGTTGCGCGCGGAGTTTCGGCTCGATGAGGCGCAGTTCGCGGCGATCAAGAAATTGCACGACGACTATGGCGCGGTGTGCGGGGAGCACTGTGCGGCGATCATGGACGCGCGGGAGCGGAAGGCGCCGGCGGCGGAAGTCGCGCGGTTGGAAAAAATCTGTGTCGACGCGATGACGGGGCACTTCAAGCGGGTGGCGGCGCTGATGCCGGCGGAGCAGGGGGAGCGCTATCTGGCGACGGTCTTGCCGCGGGTGGCGGGTTATGCGCACACCGGCGCGCCGACGGTGGGAGCGAAACCGTGAGGGCGGAGAGGGAAAGTGAACGTGGAGTGAGGCCGGGCGGGACGCGCGAGGACGAGGCGTGGGTGGGGGTGCGGGCGGAGGACCGGGCGCTGATGGCGCGGATGCAGGGAGGGGACGAGGCGGCGTTCGGGGTGTTGATGGAGCGGTGGGAGCGGCCGGTGAAGAGCGTGATCGGGCGGATCGTGCTCAACGCGAGCGACGCGGAGGAGTTGGCGCAGGAGACGATGGTGCGCGTGTGGCAGCAGCGGGGGGCGTTTCGCGACGGGGCGGAGGTGCGGCCGTGGGTGTTTTCGATCGCGGTGAATCTGGCGCGGAACCGGTTGCGGTGGTGGCGGCGGCGGCCGGAGGTGGCGTTGGAGGCGTGGAAGGAGGACGGAGAGATCGGGAGAGGGGGAGCGGGGGAGAGGGGGAGACGCGGAGATGGAGGCGATTTGGAGCGGACGGAGCGGGCGGACGCGGTGCGGGAGGCGATCGCGGCGCTGCCGTTGGAGCTGCGCGAGGCGATCGTGCTTTTTGAATACGAAGAGATGTCGCAGGCGGAAATCGCGGCGACGGTGGGGGCGAGCGTGAAGGCGGTGGAGGCGCGCGTGGCGCGGGCGCGGGAGAAGTTGCGGGTCGCGCTGGCGCGGTGGGTGTGAGTGACGGAGACGGGCAGATGGCCGGGGACGCTTATGGAATTCGCCGATGGGCGAGAGCGAGGAGGGGGAGCGGCGGCTGATCGCCGGCGCGGGGAGATCGGAGGTGTCGGCTGATCGCCCACGGGGTCCGACGGCACGGGCAGTTCGTAGATTTCGGCGAGGACGAGGCCGGAGGTGGGCGCGGAGGAGGGCGGCGAGGTCGGGGGTGGTTTTCCCAAGAAGAGTTGGTGGCGATCGCGGGGCGCGTGGGCGGGAATGGACGCTCCACGGGCGAAGCGGGAGTTGGCGCGAGAGGGCGAAGTCACGTTTCCCTGAAGTGAGAAAACGGTCGTGATCGAAGCCGACGACGTGCAGGCGTTCGCGCGGGACTTAGGCGGAGCAGTCAGTGCAGGGCGTCCGCGTGATCGCATCGAGGGAAGTCAGCACGGTACGATCGGCGCCGACGGCGACGGAGTGGTTGAAACGATCGGCGACGGACGTGAGCCAGGCGGTGGTGCCGCTGGTGCGGGGCGTCCACGCGAGACCGGCGGGGGAGGCGAGGATCGTGCGGTTTTCGCCGAGGGCGACGAACTGGCCGCCTTAGCAGACGCCCCAGGGTGTGGCCGTGGTCGCGGTCGCGGATCCGGAGGTGGTTGCGACGAGGGACCAGGTGGATTGGGCGGGGAGCGGAGATGAGAGGGGCAGGCCGAGACAAAGCGCAACGAAAGGAGCGAAACGGAGGAGATGGCGGCGAGGCATCGTGCGGCGGACGGCAGCGAGCAGGACAAGGCGGACAGCGATAACTGCCACCGGACACAGGCAGTCGTGTGCCGGCCTTATCGGCCAAATGAAGGCGGAGGGAGCACGGGCTGAAGCTCCGGGCTACGGGCTGAAGCTCCGGGCTACGGGGTGAAGGTTTCGTCGTCGGGGGTGTGGAGTTTTTTGTCGGGGCCGGCGCTGGTGAGGGTCATGCGGGTGCCGCTTTCGGCGTGGAAGAAGAACGGGGTGCCCCAGCGGTCGAGGAGTTCGCCGGTGGTGCGGCTCACGGCGGGATGGTCGGGGGGGATGAGGGCGAGGCGAAGTTTGTTTTTGCCGGTGAGGACGGCGGTGATCTCGGCGTTGGTGCCGACGGGGTTGCCGTCGCGGGGGAAGTTGGTGCGAAAGGTGTCGAGGAGGTCGGCCACGACGCGGAGGTCGGCGCGGAGGGTGGTCCGGGGGGAGTTGAGGGAGTCGGCGAGGGGGCTGCGTTCGGCGGGAGCGGGTGGCGGAGCGGGGATTGGAGATGGGGGATTTGAGATTTGAGAAGGGGAGGCGGGGGCGGATGGCGTGGAGGCCGAGGTCGATTCGGGGGCGGGCGACGCGGGCCAGAAATACCACGCGAGGAGCGCGAGGATGAGGGCGCTGAGGACGAGGGTGGGGGTGGGTCTTTTCACGATGGGCGGGCGGGTGGGGACGGGGCGCAAAAAAGCGCGTTGGGGTCAACGCGCTCGACCTCGGAGCCGGGCGTGGAGCGCACGGCCGACCTCGGAATCAAAGGAAGCCGAGGTTGGGTTTCGCGAAGCGGCCGATGTTGGGGAAAACGGTGGGGAGGTCGGTGGTGCTGACGCCGAACCAGGTCGCGAGGGTGGCGGCGTATTCGTCGACGCTGGTGGTGGGAATCCAGCGGCCGAGGCCGGTGTCGTCGGGGCCGTTGATGGACAGGGTGGGCATCTTGCCGTAGATATCGCCGCCTTTGACGGCGCCGCCCATGATCATGGCGTGGCTGCCCCAGCCGTGGTCGGAGCCGTCGCCGTTGGAGCGGAAGGTGCGGCCGAAGTCGGACGCGGTGAAGGTGGTGACTTGGCTGGCGACGCCGAGTTCGACGGTGGCGTTGTGGAAGGCGTTCAGCGCCTGGCTGACTTGGGCGAGGAGGTTGGCGTGGGCGCCGGTGACAGGGTTGGTGTTGGTGAGCTGACCGGCGTGGAGATCCCAGCCACCGAGTTGGACGAAGAAGATCTGGCGCTTGAGGCCGAGGGTGGGCGAGGCGGCGATGAGGCGCGCGGCCATGCGGAGTTGGTTGCCGGCGGTGGTGTTGGGGAAGACGGTGGCGAGGGTGCCGGAGGCAGCGAGAACGGTGTTGAGGAGATCGGAGCTGACGATGGCATCGCCGGAGGCGGTGGCGAAGGCGGTTTCGAAGAGGCCGGGCTGGGCTTGGCCGAAGAGGTCTTTTTGGGCCCGGAAGCGGATGCCGTCGAGGTTGGTGGGCGTCAGGCTGGTGGTGCTGCCGGCGAGGGTGGTGGCGCCACCGGTGCCGATGGCGTATTGGCTGACTTTGCTGCCGACTTGGAAGGTATTTTTGCCGGCGATGCTGATCGACATCGAGATTTGGTCGCTGGTGTTGAAGGCGTTGACGAGATCGGCGACGCGGCCGCCCCAGCCGGTGGAGGTGGGCTTGTCGGGGACGCTATGCTGCCACTGGACCTGCTGATCGCTGTGCGAGAAGAGCTGGGGGGGGAGCGGGACGTTGCGGGCGGTGTATTGGGCTTTCGAGGTCGGGTAAACGAGGGTGCCGGCGTTAGCGAGGAGGGCGAGTTTACCGGAGCCGAAGAGGGTGTTGAGTTCGCCGACGGAGGGGTGGAGGCCCCAGGTGCGGCCGTCGGAGGTTTTCGGCGCGAGGGGGAGGAGGCTGGCCTCGGGCAGGGCGAGGTTGGAGCGGGCGGACTTGTAGGCGTTGTAGCCGGAGCCCATCGGGACGATGAGGTTGTTGGCGTCATTGCCGCCGTTGAGGAAGAGGCAGACGAGGGCTTTGTAATCGCCGGTGATGGGGGCGCCGGCGACGGAGGGGAGCTGGGGGCCGTTGGTGGGGCTGGCGGCGGCGCCCATGAGGCGGAGGCTG
>CAJAYO010000444.1 GCA_903948415.1 uncultured Opitutia bacterium
CGCGCTGGTCGTCGGCGAAGATGAAGAGAATGTTGGGCGGCGTGGCGGTGGCGCCAAACGCGGCGGGAACGGCGAGGAGCAGGGCGAGAACGAGGGGAGAGGGGCGAAGGCGCATGGGAAGAAGTCGATCAGGGTTTCACGGGCTCGACAAACTTGCGTAGGTGGTCGGGCGTGTAACCGGGGAAGGGTGGTGTCGCGGCTTGGGCGGGGATGGAGGCGAGGGTCGGTCGTAGCGGGCGACGGCTTTGGCGGCGACGTGGACGCTGCGTTCGCCGGGCGGCCGTTTCGCGTCACCGTCCACCGCGAGGGGTGCCGGAGATGGGGTGGTTCGCCCTGCAGCCCTGGGTGCTGCCGGCCGTGACGTCGAACGGATTCAGGCGCACGGTCTAATTTGTGGCCGCGTTTGTCGGGGCGGGAGCGGGGGATTGCGCGGAGACGAGGAGGGCGGACGGGAGGAAGGAGGCGATGAACCGACGCGGGCGCGCCGCAGAACGGAGGGTTTTCATGGGGGTGGGGTACGCCGGCGGTAGGGGACGTCGGCGCAGGCGTCATCCGACGCGAGCCGGCGGGGGATTGGCAAGGGCGCGATTACTTAAACGGTGCAGCCGTGGGGGAACCGGGGCGACCCGGGGCTGGCAGGGCGACCGATCAGGGCTTCCGTCCCCGGCGGGGCCGGGCGACGGTGCGGCCCTCGTGCCAGGAGCCGTCGATCTGGGTGCCTTGGGCGACGGCGTGCGGGCCGCGGTGGTTGCGGTGGAGCAGGCTGTGCAAGATGTCCACGGCGGCCGCGCCCAGGATGTCGCGGTGTTGGAGGATGCCGCTCACGCCGGGGGCGTCGTCGAGGACGTTGAGGCTCGCGTAGCCGAGGGCGCGGGGCACGCGGAGCTTCAGCGCAGAAGCCGCGGCGAGGACGTGGTTGCACCGGCTGATGACGGCGTCGGGCCGGTGTGCGCGGAGCCATGCGGCGATGGCGGCTGAAGGATTCGGCCCGGAGACGATGAGGGTCGGGACGGAGGAGGCGGACGAAGCGACGCGGGTCTGTTCGAACGCGTGGGCGGCTTCCCATTGGTGGGCGACGCGCTCGGCCAGACCGGCATCGATGACGAGGCCGATGCGGGTGTAGCCGCGCTCACGCAAGCGGGCCCACGCGAGGCGCAGGTCGGCGGAGTAGTTGGGCAGAACGTGATGGAAGTGCGCGTAGCGGGCCGGGCGCTCGATCGTGACGGTGGAGAAGTCTTCCCACGCGAGATCGAGGTGGCCGTCGGGGTGCTCGAGCGGCGCGAGGATGAGCCCGCGAATCCCACGGGAGGTGAGCACGCGGCTGAAGCGGGCGGGCGTCATGCCGTTTTCGCGCGCCCACACGTGCTGCAGTTCGTAGCCATAGACGCGGGCACGGGCGGTGGCGCCGGCGAGCAGGCGTTGGGCGCTGGGGTGTTGCAACCACGCGTCGCGGGTCGGCCAGTGGGAGACGAGGGCGATGACGGAAAAATCGCGGCGTACGCGGAGCTGTTGGCGGTGGGCGGCGAGGGCGCTGCCCGCGGAGTTCGGCGTGTAGTTGAGTTTCAGGGCGGCCCGCTTCACCCGGGCGATGGTGGTGGCGGGGAGCGAGGCGTGGTCGCGTAACGCCATCGACACGGCGGCGACGCTCAGGTCGAGGTGCGCGGCGATGTGCTTGAGGGTCGTGGCGGGGGGCGGGCTCACTTAATCGGTTCAGTAGGAGCGGACTTGTTTTGCACCGCAAGGCAGGTCACACCTCGGCCGCATGCCCCTTGGTGCCGGCCTTTCCCACCCCAACATCCTCTTCGTGGTTGTCGACGACCACCGGGCGGATGCCATCGGTGCGTTCGGGCATCCGACGGTGCAGACTCCGGTGCTCGACGGCCTCGTGCGGCGCGGCACGGCATTTACGCGCGCGACGATTCAGGGCAGCCTGATGCCGGCGGTGTGTGCGCCGTCGCGGGCGTGCCTGTTGACGGGGAACGGGGTGTTTCGCGCCGAGGCCGAACCGAAGCTGGATACGGGGCCGGTTTTTGAAGTCCGGCTGCCGACGGAGGCGTGCACCCTGCCGGAGCGGTTGCGCGCGGCGGGCTACGAGACGTTTGTCACCGGCAAGTGGCACAACGATCTGCCGGCGTTGCTGCGGTCGTTCGAGAGCGGGCGGGAGATTTTCCATGGCGGCATGTGCGAGCACACGGCGGTGCCGGTGCGGGATCTGGAGGAGATTCGGCGCGGCGGGCGCGCGCGGGTGGGCGAGGGGTTTTCGTCGGAGATTTTTTGCGGAGCGGCGGAAAAATTCGTGCGCGAGCGCGGGAGAGAGCGGCCGTTCTTCGCGTGGGTGGCGCTGACCTCGCCGCACGATCCGCGGACGCCGCCGGCGGAGTATCGGGCGCTTTACGATGCGGCGCAGATTCCGCTGCCGGGGAATTTCCGACCCGATCACGGTTTCGACAACGGCGAGCTCGAGGTGCGCGATGAGCAGTTGGCGCCGCGGCCGCTTTCGCCCGAGGTGGTGCGGGAGCACCTGGCGGATTACTACGGGATGATTTCACATCACGATGCGTGCCTGGGGCGCGTGCTCGCGGCGCTGCGCGAGACGGGACAGGACGAGAACACCGTGGTCGTTTATGTTTCCGATCACGGCCTCGCGCTCGGCAGTCACGGATTGCTGGGGAAACAGAATCTCTATGACCACAGTGTGCGCGTGCCGTTGATTGTGGCGGGGCCGGGCGTGCCGGTGGCGCAGCGGTGCGACGCGTTGGTACAACCCCTCGATCTTTACGCGACGCTCTGTGAACTCGCAGGCGTGTCGGTGCCCGCGGGGCTCGACAGTCGGAGTCTCGTCGAGGCGATGGCGGGCAACGGTGGCGGACGGGATTCGGTGTGTGCGGTCTACATGGACGGCCAGCGGATGGTGACCGACGGCCGTTGGAAGCTGATCGTCTACCGGGTCGGCGGCGTCGAGCGCGTGCAGTTGTTCGATTTGGCGACGGATCCGGACGAGTGCCGCGATCTCGCGGCTGAGCCCAGCCGGGCGGGGCGCATCGCGGGTCTGCGCGCGCGTCTGCAATCGTGGCAGGCGGCCACGGGTGACCGTTGGTTTGGGCCGGTGCAACCCGTCGCCGGATGAACGCCCTCCGCATCACGCCCCTCGATGGAGTCATCGTGGGCGCATATTTTTTGCTGACGATTGCGCTCGGGCTCTGGTTCGGGCGGAAGAAGATCCGCAGTGCGGAGGCGCTGTTCTTGGCGGACCGCGAGGCGACGTGGCCGATGGTCGGGGCGTCGATGTTTTCGGCGAATATTTCGAGCCAGCAGTTCGTCGGCCAGGCGGGGCTCGCGTACACGATCGGATTGGCGGCGGGAGCGTTTCAGCTGGTCGGCGCGGCGTGCTTCGCGCTGCTCGCCGTGTTTTTCGTGGACGTCTATTTGTCACTAAGACTGCGCACGGCGCCGGAGTTTTTCGAACGCCGCTACAGTCCGGGCACGCGGATGTTTGTCTCGGCGATTAACATCGTGATGATTCTGGCGGCGAGCATCGCGAGTGCGCTCTACGCGGGGGCGACCGTGTTGACGGACCTGATGGGGATGACATCGGCGCTGGAGTTCAATTTGGCGGTGGCGGCGATCGCGGTGGCGGCGGGGACCTACACGATTTTTGGCGGGCTGCGCTCGGTGTTATGGACCGATCTTCTGCAGGTCGCGCTGTTGGTGGCGGGCGGAGCGATGACTTTTTTTCTGACGCTCTCGGCCGCGGGCGGGTGGGCCGGGGTGTTGGCGACCACCGGTGCGGGGGGCAACCGTCTTTGGTCCGTGGTGCTGCCGTGGGATCATGCGTTTGGCTGGCTGCCGATGATCACGGGCGGGCTGGTGCTGGCGGTGCACGGGCACTGCACCGATCACGACTATGTGCAGCGCGCGCTGGCGGCGCGGAGTGTGTATCACTCGAAAATGGGCGCGGTGTTCGCGGCGTTTTTGAAGATCCTCGCCCTGTTCATCATCGCGGCGCCGGGGGTGATTGCGGCGAAACTTATGCCCGGGCTGGCGCAGGCCGATCAGGTTTACGCGCGACTGGTGTCGACCTATGTGCCGCCGGGTCTCGCGGGCCTCGTGTTGGCGGGATTGCTCGCGGCGATTCTCGGCACGGTGGCGGCGGGGCTCTCGGCCTCCGCTTCGATGGTCTCGTATGACTTTGTGCTGCGCTTCGCGCCGAAACTGTCCGAGACGGCGCGGGTGCGGATGGGGCGTGGGATCATGGTGGTGGTGCTGGTGCTGTGCGCGGTGCTGGCGCCGGGGATCAAACAGTTCAAAGGGGTTTACGGTTATCTGGTGCAAATTTGGTCGCTGCTTGCCCCGCCGGTTTTTGTCTGCGTGGTCGCGGGCATCTTTACGCGCCGGGCGACGCCGCGCGGCGCCGTGGCGACGCTCACGGTGGGCGCGTTGTTGGGCGCCGGCACGTTCTGGGCGCTGGGTCAGCCCGAGATCGTGACGCAACTCCCGCGGTACCTCCGCAGCGCGTTGAACTGTGGTTTTGTCATCACGTTGGTGTGTGCGGCGACGATGGCGCTGGTGAGCCGCAGCGGCGGCGCGAATCCGGGGGCGAACGAAGTGGCCGATCTGACGGCGGCGGCGGCGGCCACCTCAATGACCGCCGGCGAGCGCTGGAGGTATCGGCTGACGCTCGCCGTGCTGGCGGTCGTGTGGCTCACGGTGGTCGTGACGTTTTCGCCGTGGGGTCTGGGGACGGGGCGCTGACGCAGGACGGTGAATGGGTTTGGTCCCATCTTTCCGCAAATCCGGTTTGCTTTCACCGGGACGGCGCGGGGATGGTTTGCGCCACCACCTATGCCCACGCCTATCCGTTTCGTCGCTCTCCTTGCCGTTCTCTCTTGCGCCGGCCTCGTGGCCAAGGAGCGCAACGCGGTCGTGATTCAGGCCGACTTCGGGGGGGCCGTGATGCCGGGCGTGGTCTTTGCCGTCGACAAGGAGATCCCGATTTTCACGGTCCAGCCGCTGATCGAGCTCTACAATATCGACGCGGCGGCGCGCAATCTGGTCTATACCGCGCCGGTCTGGCCCGCGGGCACGGTGTTCGTCTCGGTCGTGGACCCGGGGGTCGGCACGCAGCGCAAGTCGGTCGTCCTCAAAACCAAGAACGGCCAGTTTTTTGTGACGCCGGACAACGGCACGCTGAGTTATGTGGCCAAGGAACTCGGCATCGAGGCCGTGCGCGAGATCGACGAGAAGATCAACCGCCGCCCCGGCACCGAGTGGTCGCATACGTTTCACGGCCGCGACGTCTATGCTTACACGGCGGGTCGGCTCGCCGCCGGCGTGATCACTTTCGAACAGGTCGGGCCGCTGCTTGCGGCCAAGGTGGTGGTGTTGGAAATGCCGAAGCCGGTCGTCCAAGACGGCGTCGCCACGGGGATGATCGACAGCTCGCGCGGCCACCTCGGCAACACGACGTGCCTGATCGATCGGCACACGTTTGAGCAACTCGGCGTGAAGGAAGGCGAGCGGGTGGTGGTGAAAATCCGGAAAGGCGACAAGGTCGTCTGGGAAGAAGCGGTTCCCTACGTGCGCACCTTTGGCGATGTGCCGGTGGGAAAAAATCTCCTCTTCATCAACAGCAGCGGGTTTGTGGCGATGGCGGTGAACCAGGGGAATTTTGCGAACGCGTTTGCCATTGATTCCGGCCGGGAATGGACGCTGTCGGTGCGGAAGCAATGAGCGGGGCGGGGGCGGAAGACCGGGTGGTGCCGCCGCTGCGCGCGCCTACGGTGGGGGCGCCGCCGGTGCGTCCGTCGCCGCTATTTTCAAACGCTTGCCCAAAACGGGTCGCCGTGCGCCTTAGGCCGCGCGCATGACTCCTTTTTCGCTGCCCCCCGGCTACGCCCGCATCCAACGGGTGCAGAGTTTTCAGGAATTGGTCGCCACGCCGTTCGCGGACGGCGTGAACGCGCTCTGCTGGGAGCGCCCGTTGGCGGGCGACTTTGGC
>CAJAYO010000445.1 GCA_903948415.1 uncultured Opitutia bacterium
CACCCGCGCTCCTCACTCCTCCCACCCGCGCTCCTCACTCCTCCCACCCGCGCTCCTCACTCCTCCCACCCGCGCCCGTCACTCCTACCACCCGCGCCCCTCACCCCTCCCTCCCGCGCCCCTGAATCCTCCCCCCCGCGCCCCCTCAATTCTTATCATTTCCGGAGCATTTCCCGCTTTTCTGTAATTCCCCCTTGCCTTAAAGCGACTAGGTCTCATTAGCAGCGAACCATGTTTTCGAGTGTCTGCTCCCTTCGATCCGCCCAGTGCGCCGCGCTCATTGCGCTCGCCACGGTCGCCGGGATTGCACGCTTCGAACCCTCCTCGCCATCGCAAAACGACGCCGACCCCAGGTCCCCCGCCTCCTCGCTCACGGCCCCGCGCCACCGGACCCACCTTCACCCCTGCGTTCTGCTCGCCCACGTCATTCGCCTCTATCGCGACGTCTTTTTCGCCCCGTCCCTCCCCTGCTCCACGCCCGACGAACGGCCGGCCCTCGCCGCGAACGTTCCGCCCCATGGCTTGGCCCCCGGCACTCCCCCCTCCCCCAGCTGGCCCGCTGGCCTCGCGACCTCCCCCCGCGCTTTCGCCCGACCCGCCGACTTCGCGTCCGACGCCGTGCGGTCACACCGCTTCCCCTTCGCCGTCGGCCCTCCGGCGCACCCGACCACTCCACCCCACCGCGCGGACGGCACTTCGGTGCGACCCAACGTCTCCGCTCGTTGCCCGTGTGCTCCGTCCATCGCCATCGTCCGTCTGTTTCCCGTTGCGCGCCCGGCGCGCCGTAGTTTTTCCGGCCAACCGATCACCGCCGGCCCTTTCCGCCCAAGTTTCGCCCTGCGCGGCGAACCGGCTCCGCTCCCCGCCCCCGTCCGCTTCCCGTCGCCGCTCGGCGCGGCCGGACGCCGCGGACCGCACCTTTTCCCTTTCTCCGTATGACGACCACCGCACCCACCTTGCCTCGCCTGCTCGCCCTGGCGGCGCTCCCGCTCGGCCTCGCCGCCGCCGCGCTCGCCCAAACCGCGACCACCCCCAGCTACCTGCCGACCAAGGAGGAAACCGTTCACCTCGAAAAATTCCTCGTGAACGACCAGCGCGAAAAATCCTACGCCAGCCGCCGCAGCCTCACCGCCACCAAGACCGACACCGCCCTCATCGACGTCCCCCACTCCCTCACCGTCGTCACCCGCGAACTCATCGACGACCAGGCCATGCACAGCATCGGCGACGTCACCCGCTACGTGCCCGGCGCCGGCATCGCCCAGGGCGAGGGCAACCGCGACACGCCCGTCCTCCGTGGCAACGCCACCACCGCCGACTTCTTCGTCGATGGCGTCCGCGACGACGTCCAATACTTCCGCGACCTCTACACCGTCGACCGCGTCGAGGTCATCAAAGGCCCGAACGCGATGATCTTTGGCCGCGGCGGCTCCGGGGGCCTCATTAACCGCGTCACCAAGCAGGCCAACGGCACCCCGACCCGCGAACTCTCCGTCACCGCCGGCTCGTGGGATCAGTCTCGCGCCACCCTCGACCTCGGCGCCGCGGCCACACCCGCCCTCGCCTACCGCATCACCGCGCTCTTCGAAGATGCCGCCAGCTACCGCGACGACGTCACGCTCCGCCGCTTCGGCCTCAATCCCTCCGTTGCCTGGCGCATCGCCCCGCAGACCACCGTCCGCGCCGGCGTCGAACACTTCCACGACGAGCGCACGGCCGACCGCGGCGTATCCTCCTTTCAAGGCCGGCCGGTGCCCACCGCCGCCTCCACCTTCTTCGGCGATCCCGCGCAAAGCCCCTCCCGCACCACCGTCAATTCCGCCTACGCCGTCCTCGACCACACGTTCGCCCACCGCCTCACCCTGCGGAACCACTCCCGTTTCGGCCGCTACGATAAATTCTATCAAAATGTCTTCCCCGGCGCCGTGAACGCCGCCGGCACCGGCGTCGCCCTTTCCGCCTACAACAACGCCACCGACCGCGCCAATCTCTTCAACCAAACCGACCTCGCCATCCCGTTCGCCACCGGCTCCGTCCGTCACCAAATCCTCGCCGGCCTCGAACTCGCCCGCCAGGCCACCGACAACCTCCGGCTCACCGGCTATTTCACCTCGCTCAGCCCGACGACCACCGCGATCACCGTCCCGCTCGCCCGCCCGCGTACCGACCTTCCCCTCACGTTTCTCCCCG
>CAJAYO010000446.1 GCA_903948415.1 uncultured Opitutia bacterium
GCTTGGCTCGCGTGGGCGAAGCGCACGAATGTGGAAATCGGGCGCGACCCGTTCAAACCTGTCCCGGCCACGAAAAACAAAAACAAGGCCAAGAGCTGAACGCACCGCGCTTCCATGAAACTCGCCCTCCTCCTTCTCCCCATCCTCGGGGGCGCTTTCCTCGGCGGGGCGCTCAGCGCGGCCGAGGACCGGCCCAACATCGTCTTCATTCTCGCCGATGACCTCGGCTGGAACGGCCTCGGCGTTACGGGCAACCGGGGCGTTGATACCCCCCATCTCGACCGCCTCGCCGCGCAGGGTATGCGCTTCACCCAGGCCTACGCCGAGGCCCAGTGTTCGCCGACGCGCGGCGCCTTGTTCAGCGGCCAGTGGCCGGCCCGCACGCATATGTTTGCCGTCACCCACGAGGCCGATCCGCTGCACGCGCCCCTGCTGCCACCGGAGCACCTGATGGTGATGCCGCCCGAGACCGCATCGCTTTTCCGCACACTGCGCGGCGTCGGCTATGCAACCGGGATGAGCGGCAAGTGGCACATCGCCCACAACCACAATTCCGTGCCGCTGAAAAAGCGCGACAACGGAAATTATTTCGACGCCTACGGGATCGATTTCGTGGGCGACGCGAGCAACGGCCACGCCGAGAAAGACAAGAGCATCGACGCAATCACCGCCGACGGCATCGCGTTCATCGAGCGCAACCGGGACCGTCCGTTCATGGCTTACCTCGCGCATCACGCCCCTCACGCGCCGATGGAAGCGCCAAAAGCGCTCGTCGAGAAATACGTGGCCCGCGGCTTCAAGCGCAGTTCGTCGCCCCTCAGTGTGACGGCCGAGCGTCCCTCAGCGGACTACGCCGCGATGCTGGATCATCTCGACGCCGGCGTCGGCCGTGTGCTGGCCAAACTCGACGAGCTGGGGCTGACGAAGAAGACCGTCGTGATCTTTGCATCCGACAACGGCGGACTTGGCCGTATGGCCGACCTGGCCCCGCTGCGCGAATCAAAGGGCGCGCCCTACGAGGGTGGACTGCGCGTGCCCTTCCTCGTGCGCTGGCCCGGCCGCATCGCGCCCGGCTCGGTCAGTGCGGTGCCGATCCACGCGGTCGACTATTATCCGACCTTCGCGGCGCTCGCCGGCGCCACCGTGCCGGCCGGCCATCGGCTCGACGGCGAAAATCTGGTGCCGCTCCTCACGGGCACGGGCGGGCTTCGCCGCGACACGCTTTACTGGCACATGCCAACCTACACCGCCATGTATGGCCGGACGCCTTGCGCCGTGGTGCGCCGCGGCGAGTGGAAACTGATCCGCTACTTCGGCGATTTCCTCGATACCACCGGCCAGCTTCCGGTGCACGGCGGCCTCTATGGCCGCCTCGTCCTCGGCGCCCGCACGGAGCTCTACCATATTTCCCGCGATGTTTCCGAGGCCCGCGACGTCGCCGCCCTCGAGCCAGCCCGCGTCAAAGAGCTTTCGGGCGCCCTCGACACGTTTCTCGCCGAAACGAACGCGCGCCTCCCGCAACCCAATCCGGCCTTCCGCGCCGGCAATCCGGATTGGTGGCGCCTGCCCAAGCGGGGCGCGGGCGAGCCGTGACGCGTTGCTTCCTCCGATCATCGCCGTCGGAGGCGCCCTGGAGCGTTACTCTTTCGGCCGGCGGCCGACGCCCCAGACCAACCAGCCGCCGATGGCGAGCAGGAGGATGAGCCACCAGAGGTGGCGCAGTTCCCGGGCGGCCATTTCCACGAAGCCGGCGGCCCGCGGAAAAAACGCCACGAGGGCAATGCCAATGACGAGGATAATCCCGAACTGCCAAAAGGCGCGCTGTCGTGACGTCATTGCGACACTGATTTCT
Source organism: uncultured Opitutia bacterium (assembly GCA_903948415.1). Taxonomy (GTDB): domain Bacteria; phylum Verrucomicrobiota; class Verrucomicrobiia; order Opitutales; family Opitutaceae; genus GAS368. The sequence continues at coordinate 1,853 of CAJAYO010000446.1, forward strand.
CGACTGACCCGAGCGGGAGGAGCAGCGACGCTCCGGTGTTTTCCGGGCCGGAAGGGACGACCATGGGTGAGCGGCCATTCCAGCGTTCGACGATTCTCCAGCGGAGGTAGGAGGGGCTTTGCCGGAGGGCCTCACCGCGCACGCGGATGGCCTCGGCTTCGCCCTTGGCACTGATCACCGCGGTCTCGGCCTCGACCTGGGTCTGCACCTGCGTGAAGCGGGCCTGATTCGCCTGTTGCTCGGCGACCATTTTGGCCTCGATGGCTTTCTCGAGCTCGTTGGAAAGGTTGATGTCGCGCACCACGATATCTTCCACCACGAGGAGCGTGCCGATTTTCTTCAAGGCCGAAGCCAGCGCTTTTTTCTTAATGTCCTCGCGGCTCTTCACGATCATCTCGGCGGTGAGGAGGGCGGTGACTTCCTTGATGGCTTCCTGCACGCGCGGAGCGATGAGACTGTCGAACGGATCGCCGGCGAATTCCCGGTAGATTTGGACCACGGCGGCCTCCGGCACCCGATAGAGGACGCGGAGATCGATTTTGACCTGCTGCAAATCGGACGAGAAACAGTCGGCCCGCACGGCCTGCGTCCGCTGCCGCACGTTGACCGTGACGATGCTGGTGACGAAGGGCGTTTTGAAGCCGAAGCCTTCCGGCAGAAAATCGTCGGCGGTTTTGCCGAGCGTGACTTTGAGTCCGCGCGTGCCGGGCTCGATCACGTAGGTCGCGGCGGACGACAGGAGCAGGAGCACAAAGGCGAGGGCAACCGCGCCGATGAGTTTGGGAAAATGGTCTGGATTCATGGGATCAGCGTCGGGCCGGACTGTTCGCAGCGGCCGGTTGAGTGGGCGGGGTGGCATTGGACTTCTGGTTTCTAAGTCGTTCGATGTCTTGGAGCGTGAGCATCACCTTGTCGCCGCCACCGATGATGGCGGGGGCAATCCCGTCCCACTTGTCGACGATTTGCAGGTCGACGAAGGCGGGGTTCTTCTTGAGCGCGTCGCCGCGGATCATGATGGACTCGGCTTCACCCTTGGCGCGGATGATGGCGGTGTCGGCCTCGATCTGGACGCGTTGCTGGAAGTATTTCGATTTGGAGGCCTCCTGCTCCTGGACCATTTTGGCTTCGATCGCGTGCTCGAGTTCCTTGGTCAGCGCGATGTTTTGGATCACGATGTCCTCGATCACGAGGAGCGAGCCCAACTTTTGCCGGGCGATTTCCAGTGACCGGGTTTTGATGTGTTCGCGGTTCTTCACGATTTGTTCGGCGCTCTGCAAGGCGGCGACCTCCTTCAGCGCCTCCTGCACGCGCGGGGCGACGAGACTCTCGAAGGGATTGCCGTAGTAATTCTGGAAAAGTTTGACGACGGATGCTTCGGGGATGCGGAAGAGCACCTTCAGCTCGACGGTGATCTGCTGCAGATCGGACGAGTAGCATTCGGCTTTGTCTTCGGCCGTCTGCTGCCGGATGGAGATCTGGGTGATCGAGGTGACGAAGGGCGCCTTCAGGCCGAAGCCCTCGGGTTTGAAAGCCCGGGAGACCTCGCCCAGGGTGACCTCCACGCCGCGATAGCCCGGCTTCACGACATAGGTGCCGGACGAGGCCATGATGACGGCGCAGAAAATCAGCAGGCCGATTCCGATAAACTTGGCGAGGGCTTGTGGACTCATGATGTGGAGCGGAGGAAGAGGAGTGCGGAGCGGTCGCGAGACAAGCCTTCGTTGAACGGAAGCGGGGTTTATGGAAACGGCGCCGTCGATTCCATGCGGCCCATGCGATGGTCCGGCGCCTTCGAACGCGCCCGCTCAGACGCGCGGCCGCGTTTTCACCGCCTGAGCGAGGACCGCGGTGACGTGGGCGAGTTCGGTGCCCTCGAGCGGGAGGCGCGGCGGGCGCACGGTAGCGCTGCCGCACCCCATCTCGGCCTGGATCCATTTGATGTATTGCACGAATTTCGGAACCGTATCGAGGCGCAGCAGCGGGAGAAACCACTCGTAGAGCGCACGGGCTTTCGCGTGATCGCCGGCGCGGGCCGCCTCGACGAGCACGACGGATTCGCGGGGGAAGGCATTGACCAGGCCGGCAATCCAGCCCTGGGCCCCGGCGGCGATTCCTTCAACGATGGCGTCGTCCATGCCGACGAGGAGCGTCAGGCGGTCGTCGAGCAGCGCGCGGAGGGCGGTCACGCGGCGGATGTCGCCGCTGGATTCTTTCACCGCGTGCAAGGTGGGGAACTCGGCGGCGAGTTCGGCGATCTGCGGCGGCAGGTAGTCGGTTTTGTAGGCGGGCGGATTGTTGTAGAGCATGCACGAGAGCTTCGTGGCGCGGAACACGGCGGCGAGGTGGGCCTTCATCTCGCGCCAGTCGGTCGTATAGGTGTAGGGGGGGAGCACCATCAGGCCGGAGCAACCGGCTTTGGCGGCGGCCTTCGCGAGGGCGACGGCTTCCGCGGTGGAGAGCGACGCGACCCCGAGCACCACGGGAGCGCGCCCCGCGGCGGCTTTGACCGCAGTGGTGACGACGGAAATTTTTTCGTCGAAGGTGAGCGTGGCGGCTTCGCCGAGGGAACCGCAGCACACGAGGCCCGTGCAGCCGCTTTCCAGCATCCAGCGGCCGTGGCGCAGGAACGCCGGATGGTCGATGGCGCCGTTGGCGCGCAGATTCGTCGTGAGGGCGGGGAGGACGCCGGTCCAGGTCATTTTCATGGGGAGAATCGGTCAGTTGAAGCGATCGGGCGAGAGGGCGGAAAGGTCGATGGACGGTTTTTCGCCGGACAGAAGTTGGGCGATGAGTTGGCCGGTGATCGGGGCGAGGCTGAGACCCATCATGGCGTGTCCGGTGGCCGCGGTCAGGTTGGGGTGGCGCGCGAAGCGTCCGACATAGGGCAGGCCGTCGGGCGCGCAGGGTCGGAGCCCGCGCCAAACCGGCAGGTCGCGAAAGTCTTCGGCGGTGAACGCGGGGAAATAACGCGGGACGGACTCGGTGATACCGGCGACGCGTTCGCCTTGGATGGATTCGTCCATACCGCTCAACTCCATCGTGCCGCCGATGCGCAGGGTGTCGCCCATGGGCGTGACGGCCACCCGCGCTTCCGTGAAGATGGAGCAGAGCTGCGGCAACTGCCGCGGCCGGGCGAGCGTGACGCTGTAGCCTTTGCCGGCCTGCATCGGCAGCTTGAGGCCGAGTCCGCGGACCATCGCCGGCGACCACGAGCCGCCGGCCAAAATGAATTCGTCGGCGGTGATTTCCCCGCGGGGCGTCACGGCGGCGTCGATTCGGTTGCGCGTCGTGCGCCAGCCGGTGATCTCGCGGGACCACTCAAACTTGACGCCGGCGGCGAGGGAAAGCCGGAGGAGAGTCGCCATGAGGCGCTGCGGCGCGAGGTGGCAATCGAGGGGAAAGTAGATGGCGCCCGCGATGTCCATGCGCACCGCGGGATCGAGTGCGGCGGCGCGGGCGGCGGAGACGACTTCGGCTGGCACGCCGAGTTCCCGGGCGCGCGTCGCGACGCGGGCTTCGTCGTCGAGCGTGTGCTGGGACTTGCACAACATCAGCAACCCGCGGCGGACGAGGCCGAACTCGTTGTGCGTGGCGTCGGCGAGTTGTTCGTAGAGCGCGCGGCTCGCGAGGCTGAGATCGCGGATGAGCGGCGCGGCGCGGGTGACATGGTCCGCGTTGGCCGCCCGCATGAAGCGCACGCCCCATGCGATCAGGTCGGCGCTCAGGCGGGGGCGGACATAGAACGGGCTCTTCGCATCGAACATCCATTTGAACGCGAGCTTCGTCATCCCGGGGGCCGCGAGCGGAATGAAGTGGCTCGGCACGATCATGCCGGCGTTGCCGAAGGAGCAGCCGTCGCGGTCCTCGGGGGAACGATCCACCACGGTCACCTCGCAACCGCGCTGGCGCAGGGCGTAGGCGCAACTGAGCCCGATGACCCCAGCGCCGCAGATGAGGACATGGCGGGAAGCGGGTGGCTTCATGCGCGGATGCCCCAGCAAAACAAATCGCGTTCGTCGAGGAGGAGCGTGGTCTCCGCCATCACGTGGGCGGTGCCGGTGACGGTCGGGATGATTGTGCCGTGCGGTCGATCGAGCCAGCGATAGCTGCCGATGAAACGGCTGCCGATGATGCTTTCCTGCACCCACGGCGCGCCCTCGGCGAGGTGGCCGTCGGCGGCCAGGCAGGCGAGCTTGGCGCTGGTGCCCGTGCCGCACGGCGAGCGATCGTAGGCGTTGCCGGGACAGAGCACGAAATTGCGGCTGTCGGCGCCGGGGAGGGGCGAGGGCGCGAACAGCTCGATGTGGTCGACCGCGGGGAAACCCTGGGCGTTGACGGCCTGACGAACGCGCCACGTGAACTCGGTGAGCGCTTCGAGCGACGCGAGTTCGAGGCGCAGCGCATGCTCGCCGACGAGGAAGAACCAGTTCCCGCCCCAGGCGACGTCGCCGCGCACGATGCCGTGACCGGGCACGTCGATGGCGACGTCGCGCGCCTCGCGATAGGCGGGAATGTTTTGCACGGAGACCGAACCGTCGGGGTGCAACTCGGCCGTCACCGCCCCGACGGGGGTGTCGATTTTCAGACCGCCGGGTTTGATGCGACCGAGATGCGCGAGGGAGACGACCAGCCCGATGGTGCCGTGGCCGCACATGCCGAGCAGACCGACGTTGTTGAAAAAAATGACGCCAAAATTGCAGTCCTCCCGGTGAGGCGGGACGAGCAGCGCGCCGACGACCGTGTCGGAGCCGCGGGGCTCATTGACGATCGCGGAGCGGTAGGCATCGAAGTCGCGGCGGAAGCGCGCGGCCCGTTCCTCGAGCGGGCCGCCCCCGAGATCGGGGCCGCCGTCGAGCACGAGCCGCGTGGGCTCACCGCCAGTGTGGGAATCGAGCACGCGGATGGATTTCATGGGGATGCAGGCGAGATTTATAGGCTACCATGGGTGTCTTGCACAATCTTGCGGCTTTTCGCGCGGATTTCAGCCTAGTTTTCGCGCATGACCCGCACTGTCGATCCCCTGGTTGCACTCGCCGATACCGGCATCGCGGAGGCCTTGTTCGATCTGGTGCCGGATGTGGTGTTTTTTGTGAAGGATGGCGCGGGCCGATATATCAGGGTGAATCACACGTTGGTCGCGCGGTGCGGGCGCAAGGCGAAGGCCGAGGTGATCGGCCAGGCGGGCAGCGCATTCTTTCCGGCGGAGTTGGCCGAGGCCTACGCGGCGCAGGACCGGCAGGTGCTAAGCACGGGGCGGCCCATCTTGGAAAAACTCGAACTGCACATGTATCCCGACCGGCGGCCGGGCTGGTGCCTCACGAGCAAGCTTCCGCTGCGCAACGCCGCGGGCCGCGTCTGCGCCCTCGCCGGTCTTTCCCGCGACCTCGCGGCGCCCGACGAACGGCGGGAGATTCCGGCGGAGCTCGCAGAGGCCATTCACTTTTTGCAGGAAAACTTCGCCCAGCCCATTTCCACCGCGCAGCTGGCGGCGAAGGCGGCGCTCTCCGCCGAGCGATTCAGCCGGTTGGTCAAACGGATTTTCCACCTGACGCCGGGGCAGTTGATCATCCAGACGCGGTTGCAGGAGGCGACGCGGCGCCTGCGCGAGACCGACGCGCGCGTGGCCGACATTGCGCTGGCGTGCGGTTTTTACGACCACAGTGCGTTTGCGCGGCAGTTTAAGGCCGCGACGGGTGTGACGGCGTTGGCCTACCGCCGGAGCGGGCGGTGAGCGAACGGGCGCCGTGCGGGCGGTGCTGTTCATCGGGATTGCCACCCGCTCCGCTGCTTTCCAACTTGGCGCCGTTACCCATGCCGCCCGACAACCGCCCCCGCTCCCTTTCCCGCCCGCTCGCCGGAAATGGCCGCGTCGCCGCTGCGGCCACCGCCGGATGGTTTAGCTTCGCGGCTGCCGCCCACGGCCGCGGTCGCTCCCCCGATCTCTCATGAAAATCGCCCGCTACAATCGCCTGTTCAACCCGGTTTCCGGCCGCTGTTTCGATGTCGCCCTCGACCACGGTTTTTTCAACGAGCGGACATTTCTCGCCGGCATTGAGAACATGCCGCGCACGATCGCGACCCTCGTCGCCGCGGGGCCGGATGCGATCCAATTGACGGTCGGACAGGCGCCGCACCTGCAGAAACTGCCGCTCCGCCCCAAGCCGGCGCTGGTGCTGCGCAGCGATGTGGCGAATGTCTACGGCGCGGACCTGCCGCGAACGCTGTTTTCCCGGCTGATCGAAGAGCCCGTGCTGCAGGCCGTGCGGCTCGATGCGGCGTGCATCGTCGTGAACTTGTTTCGGATTCCCGATCAGCCTGAAGTGGGCGATCAATGCATCCGCAATATCCTGCATTTGAAACCGCAGTGCGACCACTACGGGATGCCGCTCATGATCGAGCCGCTGGTTTTTCAGCCCAACGCCCGGGCCGGCGGCTACATGGTCGACGGTGATCCGGAGAAAATCATTCCGCTCGTGCGGCAGGCGGTGGAGTTGGGCGCCGACATCATCAAGGCCGACCCGACCGACGATGTGGGCATTTATCACAAGGTGATCGAAACCGCCGGTGGCATTCCGGTGCTCGTGCGCGGCGGCGGCAAAGCGCCTGAGCAAGAACTTCTCGAACGCACCGTGGCGCTGATGGCCCAGGGCGCGGCCGGCATCGTCTATGGGCGAAACATCATCCAGCATCCGAATCCCGCCGGAATCACGCGGGCGCTCATGGCCGTCGTGCACGACGGCGCAAGGGTCGAGACGGCGCTCACGTGGTTGAAAACCTCCTGACATGGAACCGTCGTCCCCCATCCCGCCGCCGGTTCGGATCGGCATCATTGGCGGCGGCCTCATGGGCCGCGAGGCCGCGTCGGCCTTTGCGCGGTGGTTCGCCTTGGTGGATTTTCCGGTGAAGGCGGAACTGGTCGCCGTGTGCGATGTGCAACCCGAGGTGCTCGCGTGGTTTCGTCAGGTCCCGAGCGTGCGTTGCCTCACCGCGGACCACCGCGAACTGCTGGCCAGGACAGACGTCGATGTCGTCTACGTCGCCGTGCCGCACCATCTGCACGAAGCGATCTACCTCGATGTCCTCCGCGCCGGGAAGGACCTCTTGGCGGAGAAACCCTTCGGCGTCGATCTGGCGGCGGCGCGACGGATCCGTGACGAAGCGGTGAAATTGAAGCGGTTTGTGCGCGTATCGTCGGAATTCCCCTTTTTGCCCGGAGCGCAACGCCTCTATCGGCTCGCGGCGGCGGGCGCGTTTGGGCGGATTCTGGAGATTCGCGCGGGCTTTCTCCACTCGAGCGACCTCGATCCCACGAAGCCGGCGAACTGGAAACGCCAGAACCGTTTCTGCGGCGAGGTGGGTGTGATGGGCGATCTCGGCTTGCACGTCGCGCACCTCCCGCTGCGGCTGGGCTGGCGGCCGGCGAGCGTTTACGCGCAGCTCCAAAAAATCTACCCGCGGCGGCCGGACGGGCGCGGGGGCGAGACGGAGTGCGACACGTGGGACAACGCGGCCTTGCACACCACCGTGACGCTCGGCCATGACACCGTGCCGATGACGCTCGAAATGAAGCGCCTGGCGCCGACGGAGACAAACACGTGGTATATCGAGATTCTGGGCACGGACCGCGGGGCGCGTTACTCGACCAAGGAGCCGAAGACGTTCTGGTCCTACCGGCGGGACAAAGAGCAGTGGTGGGAGAAGACGGATCTCGGATTCGCCATGCCGTTCAAGACGATCACGGGCGGCATCTTTGAACCGGGGTTTCCCGACCTTCTGCAGCAGATGTGGGCCGCGTTTCTCGCCGAGCGCGCCGGAAAACTGGGCGAGGCGTTCGGCTGCGCGACACCGGATGAGGCCGTCGCGAGCCACGAGTGGTGGGCGGCCGCGCTCGAGTCACAGCGCCACCGGAGTGTCGTCGTCCCGACGTAGTACCCCATTATGCGCTCCGGAATCATGGCAGGCGGCAACTGGATCGTCGACCAGCTGAAGATCATCGACGCCTGGCCGGCGCAGGATGCGTTGGCGTCCATCCTCGCCGAATCCTCCGGCAACGGGGGCTCGGCGTATAACGTGCTCAAGGATCTCGCCCTCCTCGGGGCGCCGTTCCCGCTGGCGGGGATCGGCCTCGTCGGCCACGACAAGACGGGCGATGCGATTCTCGCCGATTGTGCCGCGCATCGCATCGACGTCACGCAACTCCAGCGCACGGCGGGGGCGGCGACCAGTTACACGGACGTGATGACGGTGCGGGCGACAGGCCGGCGGACCTTTTTTCACCAGCGGGGCGCCAATGCGCTGCTGGGCCCCGAGCACTTCGATTTCACGCGCACGCCGGCCAAGATTTTTCATCTCGGCTATCTGTTGTTGCTCGACCGGCTCGATGCGCTGTCCGCCGATGGCCGGACGGGCGCGGCGGAGGTTCTGCGGCGGGCGCGGGCGGCGGGACTGCGCACTTCAGCGGACTGCGTGAGCGATCAGAGCGGACGCTTCCGGGCGGTGGCGGCGCCGGCACTGCCGCACGTCGACTATTTTTTCGCGAACGATTTTGAGGCCGAGAAGCTCACCGGCGTGAGCCTGCGCCGGGATCAGCGGCTCGATCCGGCCTCCGTCCGCGCGGCGGCCCGGGCGCTGCTGGAGGGCGGCGTGCAGACGTGGGTGTTTCTGCACTGTGACGAAGGTGCGTTTGCGGCGAGCCGGGAGACGGAAGTGTGGCAGCCGAGCCTGCGGGTGCCGCCGGGGGACATCCGGGGCGCGGCCGGGGCCGGCGATGCGTTGGCCGCCGGCGTGCTGTATGGATTGCACGAGGACTGGGACGTGACCCAAAGCCTGCGCCTCGGGGTGTCCGCGGCCGCGGCGTCGCTTTACGATCCGCGTTGCTCCGCCAGCCTGCGTTCGGTTGAAGACTGCTGGCGGCTCGCCGAGCAACTCGGCTTCCGGGCCGCGGAGATGGAGTGATCACTTTACCCCCATGAAAAAATACAACGTCGGAATTATCGGTTACGGCTGGGTGAGCGGCGCGCACATCGCCGCCATCAACGCGACTTCGCACGCGCAGGTCACGGCCGTCTATTCGTCGCGGCCGCAGGATGCGGCCGCCCTCAGCGCCCAGCACGGCGGGAAAATCACCTGCTACACCGAGCTGAGCGCGATGCTGGCGGATCCGAATCTGCACGTGGTTTCGGTGTGCAGCTACCCGAATCAGCACGCCGATCAGATCGTGGCGGCGGCCAAGGCGGGCAAGCACCTCATCATCGAGAAGCCGATCACGCTGTCCCTCGCGGATGCCCACCGGGTGACCGCCGCCGTGAAAGCCGCGGGAGTCAAAACGTGCGTGTGTTTCGAATGCCGGTATTCCAGCCAGTTGGTCGCGACGAAGGCGGTCATCGATCGCGGGCTGCTCGGGAAACTGCACTATGGCGAAGTGGATTATTACCACGGCATCGGTCCGTGGTACGGCCAGTTCCGCTGGAACACCTCGAAGGAATCCGGCGGCAGCAGCCTGTTGTCCGCGGGCTGCCATGCGCTTGACGCCCTGCTCCTGTGCATGGGCGGCGAGGTGGAGAGCGTGACGAGCCACTCGACGGGTTCGGCGAACGCCGTGTTCGGGCAATACCAGTATCCGACGACGAGTGTGAGCGTGTTGCGCTTTGCCGATGGCACGCTCGGGAAAGTCGCCTCGGTGATCGACTGCATCCAGCCCTACTATTTTCACACC
>CAJAYO010000447.1 GCA_903948415.1 uncultured Opitutia bacterium
CTGATCGTCGCGGAGCGCTCGGCCGCGACCTTCGCCTCCGCGAGCGCTTCGCGGGGAAAACGGAAGGCCTTCAGCGTCCGGCGGCGCGTCTTAATTTTCCCCGCCTGCGCAAGCTCCGGATCGGGCGGAGCGACCGGATCAAAGCAACCGGATCAGCCAAGGGCCGGTCAAAAAGTTCGGCCGATTGCTCGCGTGGCAACCGCCGCGCCTCGCCGACGATTTGATCGGGGGTCAATGAGTGGAGCGGAAATATCGCCGGAGGCGCCGACTGTTCCGCTCTCGCCTTCGCGCGGGTGGCGTTTCGCGCGGCTGTTCGGCAGGTCGCCATCGTGAGACCTCGCCCTGACGGCCTCGCCTCGGTTCCCTTGCCGCGCCTTCGCCCCCCCTCTCCCCGCCGCCACGGCCGTTCGCCCCCGCCTCACCCCCCGCCCCTTTCCGCTGGTCGCCGCGCCCGCCCCCCTTACGTTTGCCGGCCTTGAACTCCGCTGCTTCCACACCGCCCGACCGTCCCTTTGAGGGCGGGGCTTTTCATCCCGCGCTTTCCGGCGGGGCTGGTTCGGGCGTCATCCGTCTCTCGGGCGCCGACGTGCGGTTTACCTCGGAGGCCGGTGAGATCGGGTTGCCGCTCGCCGGTCTGCAGCTCGCCCTCGGCGGCGCGAGCGATCGGCTCATTTTTCTCACCCACCCTTCGCTGCCGCAGACCACCGTGCACACCGCCGATCACGCGATCCTCGACCATCCGGTGATCCTGGGGTCGGCCGAGCTCGCCGCGCAGCGCGCGAAGATCCGCACGAAGCAACACGTTGGCTCCGCCGTTTGGTTTTCGCTCGCCGGCGCACTCGTGCTCGCCGTCGTCGCGCTGGTGCTGTCGCGCGCGTGGTTCGTGAAAATGGCCGCAGCCGCCGTGCCGGTGTCATTCGAGATTTCCGCCGGCGACAAGGTGTTTGCGCAGATGATGGCCGGCAAAAAGGTCGTCAAAAACGCCGGGGTCGACGCGCAGTTGAAACAAATCACCGACCCGCTGCTCGCCGGAATTTCGGATACACGGTATCCGTTCACATTTCACGTCATCGAGGACGCGACGCTCAACGCCTTCGCGCTGCCGGGCGGCCACGTCGTGCTGCACAGCGGTCTCTTGCTCGCCGCCGACCGCGCCGAGGAAATCGCCGGCGTGCTCGCGCACGAGATCGCCCACGTCACCGGCCGGCACAGCCTCCGCAACATCATCGGCTCCGCCGGCCTCTACCTCGCGCTCTCCGCCGTCGCGGGCGATGCCAGCGGCCTCCTCGCCGTGCTCGCCGACAACAGCGCGTTCCTGCTCGACCGAAAGTTCACGCGCGATTTCGAACGCGAGGCCGACCACGTCGGCTGGGACTACCTCGTCCGCGCCGGCCTCGACCCCGCCGGCATGGTTTCGTTTTTCGAAAGGATGGAGCGCGAAGAAAAGCAGGCGTTGGAAAAACTTCCGCTCGGCGGGGGCGTCGCCCAGGCCCTTCAAATCGTCAGCACCCATCCCGCGACCCGCGAACGGATCGCGCTCCTAGAGGCGAAACTCCGGGCGCGCGGTTCGGCTCCAGCCACCGGGAAGATGTCTTTGAACTACTCCGCCTTCAAAGCCACCGTTCGCGCTTCGCTGCACGGGGCCGACGCACCGCCGCCCCAGCCGTAACGCTCCGCGTGCCCCGACGCGGGGGGCCGACCGACCAAGCCGCGCTGGAGGGGAACACGGTGCTGGTGGCCCGCTTTTCAGCCCACCGCCGCAGGACCACGCGCCTGCCGCCGGATTACCGTTTCGTGCGAAAAACCGGCACCCCACGGGGCCGGGATGGGCTGGCCCCGGCCCCGTCGAAATTCGCCCAGCCCGAATGGCCGATGAAAAACAAGGCCCCGCCCGTTGCCACGCAGCCGAGCGCCGGCGCGGCCATCGTCA
>CAJAYO010000448.1 GCA_903948415.1 uncultured Opitutia bacterium
CGTCGGTGCAGTAGCGCGTGGAGCGAGAGTCGCGGGGCTCGGTGGTGAAGCCGATCTGGTTGTTGATGACGAAGTGGAGGGTGCCGCCGGTCTGGTAGCCGGGGAGTTGGGAGAACTGGAGTGTCTCGGCGACGACGCCCTGACCGGCGAACGCCGCATCGCCGTGGATGAGGAGCGGGAGGACGCGATTGCGATCTTCCATGGCGCCGCGGATGCGCTGGCGGGCGCGGGCTTTGCCCTCGACGACGGGGTTGACGATTTCGAGGTGAGACGGGTTGGCCGCGAGGCGGACCTCGACTGGTTTGCCGGAGGCGGTCTCGAGAACGGCTTCGTAGCCGAGGTGGTATTTCACATCGCCGTCGCCGCCGACGGTTTCAGGGAGGTAGTTTTCGGAAAACTGTTCGAAGAGGACGTCGAAGTTTTTCCGCATGACGCTGGTGAGGATGTTGAGGCGGCCGCGGTGGGCCATGCCCATGACGACCTCTTCGACGCCGACATGCGGGCAGTGCTCGATGATGGAGTCGACGGCGGCGACCATGGTCTCGCCGCCCTCGAGGGAGAAGCGTTTTTGGCCGACGTATTTGGTGTGGAGGAAGCGCTCGAAGAGTTCGGCCTTGTGGACGCGGCGGAGGATGCGGACTTTTTCGGCGACGGAGAAAGCGGGCTGGTTGCGGGTGGACTCCATTTTTTCCTGGAGCCACTGGCGGACCTCGACGTCCTGGATGTGGGTGTATTCGACGCCGATGTGGCCGCAATAGGTGGTGCGGAGGGCGAGGAGGATGGCGCTGAGCTTCATCTGGCCGCCGCCGAGGTAGGTGCCGACGTCGAAGGAGGTGTCGAGGTCGGAATCGGCCAGATTGAAATGGGCGAGGGAGAGTTTCGCGTGCGGGGCGGGGGGGGGGCTGAGGGGATCGAGGTGGGCCTCGACGTGGCCGATGGCGCGGTAGGTGTTGATGAGGTGGTGGACGCGCGACTGTTTGAGACTGTCGATGATGGGGGTGGCGGCGGCGGCCGGGGCGCCGCCCGCGGAGGCGGCGGCGGCGAGCGCGGCGGCCGGGGAGGTGCCGCTGCTGCCGAGGGTGAAGCCTTGGAAGAAGGCGCGCCACGTCGGATCGACGGAGTTGGGGTCCTGGAGCCAGGACTCGTAGGCCGCCTCGATGACGGCGGAATTGGCGGTGACGGGAAGGGCGGAGGAGGTGGTGGACATGGTGGGAGCCGCGGGGAGACCGCAGCGGTGGTCAAATAGGAAGGGGCACCGAATCAGGGGGCGGGGCGGAACTCAAGCGCGGGGCGAATGGTGAAAGAGATTGCATTGACGCTTAAGGTAGGTGTCGGCGGGATAAGTTTTCGACCGCATCTTATGGAAACCCAGATCAAAGAATCCCTGCTCGCCCTCCTGGCCGGCATCAAGGCCGGCGACGGGCCGGTGATTGGGGACGAGATGGCGAAGCTCGATGGGTATGTGGCCCGCGGGCGGGCGTCGGGGGAGCTGCACCCGCAGCTGGTGCATTTTTTGGAGAACCGCAGCTACGCGAAGGCCGTGATGTTCCTGGGCGGCGCGACGGATATTCCGGTCGGGGCGTGCGGCGGGCGGGCCGGGCGCGCGGCCGGGGCGGCGGAGCCGAAAGGCTGACGATGGCGAGCGGCGAAAAAATTTCGACGGCCGGCGGGCAGGGGCTGGGGCAGAATCCGTTTGCCGCGTTGAGCGGGGCGGGGCTGCCGGTGGCGCCGAAGGCGATGCTGGAGAAAGCGGCCGCGGCGGTGACGGCGGCGAAAGGCCCGGGGGCGAAGCCGGCGGCGCCGGAGAAAAATCGGGGACGGGTGGAAGTGCGCCGCGAGACGGGGGGGCGGGGCGGGAAGACCGTGACGACGGTCAGCGGCTTTGTCGGGATCGGGCTGCCGGAGAAGGAGCAGTTGACGAAAAAAATGCGGGGTGCGTGCGGCTGCGGCGGCACGGTGAAGGACGGCGTGATCGAAATCCAGGGCGACCAACGCGAGACGGTGGCGCGGATTTTGACGGAGGCGGGGTTTCGGGCGGTGATGGCGGGCGGTTAGGCCGGCGCGCTCAGAGTCCGAAGGCGCGGATGGCTCCGCCGGTGAGGGCGATGCTGGCGCCCGCGAGGGCGTGGCTGTACCGGCCCCAGCTGCGCAGAGGGACACGCTTGAGGCCGAAGGACGAGGCGAGCACGACCGTCAGCATGACCGCGAGGGTGGCGGCCGAGAACACCGCGGCGACGGCGAAGGCCGCGGGCCAGCCGCCGGTGGCCGCGGGGTAAATGAAGAGCGGGATGAGCGGTTCACAGGGACCGAACGCGAAAACGATGAAGAGAATCCACGGGGTGAGGCCGATGGTTTCGCCGGTCGCAGGATCGTGGATATGGTCGGCCGCGTGGAGAAAGCCGCCGGGCGAATGGGTATGGCCGTCGGGTCCGGTGCGGCGGGCGCGGTGCAGCCCCCAGGCGGCGTAGACGAGGCCGAAGCCGAGCAAGATCCAGGCGGCGATTTTCCCGCGGGCTTCCTCGATGAGGTTGAGGTGCGAGAGGCTGGCGCCGAGCGCATAGCCGACGAATCCGATGGAAATGGAACTGCCGACGTGGGCGAGGCCGCAGGCCAGCGTGATCCAGGTGGTCTTCGCGAGGGACCAGCCCCGGGCCTTCGACAGGACGATGAAGGGAAGATAGTGGTCGGGGCCGACCAAAGTGTGGATGAAGCCGATCGCGGCGGCGTTCACCATGAGCAGGGTGAGGTCGACGTGCATCGGCGTCAGGCTCCGGCGGTCAGGCGGGCGGCGAGGGCGCGGACGGAGTGCACCAGCACCGGTACGGCGGCGGCGACGGGCGGGGAGAGTTCAAGGCACATCGGATGCACGGTCTCGACCGAGACGGTGAACAGGTGAACGTCCGGCATCGCGCCGAGGAGGGCGGCCGCGGCGAAGAGGTCCTTCAGGCCGAAATCGTGCGACGAGAGGCTTTGGGGCAGGGCGCCGACCGTGGTGGGCCGGAGCAGCGTGACCGTGCCCGCGGGCCGGCCGTCGCGCGTCGCGTCGATCACGATGACGGAGCGGGCGCGCTGGATGTCGTCGAGCAGGTTCACGCCGGCGACGCCGCCGTCGAGCAGGCGGGCGCCGGGCACGGGCGGTTCGCCTTCAAGGGTGCGCAAGGCGTGGACCCCGACGCCCTCGTCACCCATGAGGAGATTGCCGACGGCGAGGATGAGGACGGAGGCGGCGGGGTCGACCGGGGACGGAAGGCGGAAGGGTTCGCCGACGAGGGTCGTGTCGAGGAGGAGCATGCGCGGTCAGCCGGTTTTGGCCGGCCGCGGCGGGGCGACCGGGACGCGCGAGCGGGGCTTCGGATAGGGCGAGAGGCCGGCGGTTTCTTCGGAGGCGATCTGTTTTTTCTCCATGAACTTCCAGCCGCCGACCATCGAGGAGAGCACCCCGTGGCCCTCGACGTAATCGTGGTAGAAGACGAGGTAGACGTGGATGATCGTGAACACCGTGAAGGCCCACATCACGGCGTAGTGAAAGGTGCGGAGGGAGAATTCGTCGCCCAGCAGCGGGGTGGCCCACGTGAAGAGAGCGGGCAGCCAGGCGTCGCTCATGGGGGCGTAGAGCGCGAAGCCCGACACGATCTGGAAGACGGTGAGCAGGCCGGTGCCGGCGTAGGTGAAATAGGCCATGGAGTTGTGGCCGAGGGTGTGGACAGCCTCGCGCGTTGACTGGAGGATATCGACCCGGAGCACTTCGCCGATCTGGCGGATTTGGCGGGCGGTGAGCGGGAAAAAGTTTCGCCAGTGGGCGTATTTGTTGCCGGCGAACGACCAGTAGAGGCGGAAGGCGAAGTTCGCCGTGAAGACGTAGGCCGCGACGAAGTGGATAAAGCGCACCTGGCCGAACCAGTCGTTGAACGAGGCTTCGGTGCTGACGAGGAAGACGGGCGGTTTGGCGATCAGCCAGCCGGTGACGCCGAGCACGACGATGGTGGCGGCGTTGATCCAGTGAAACCAGCGCACGGGCTGTTCCCAGACGTAGACGCGCGCGTAGTCGTGCGAGACGTGGCGGGGCGGATTCATGGGGGCGGCGGTTATTGGACGAACAGCTCGTGGTGCGAGAGCTCGACGCCGTCTTCGTAGAGGTGGACGGCGCAGGCGAGGCACGGATCGAAGGAATGGATCGTGCGGATGATTTCGAGGGGCTGTTTCGGGTCGTGCACGGGGGTGCCGATGAGCGACGCCTCGTAGGCGGAGCGCTGGCCCTTGGCATCGCGGGGCGAGGCGTTCCAGGTGCTCGGGACGACGAGCTGGTAGTTTTCGATTTTCCGGTCCTTGATGACGATCCAGTGGGCGAGTGCGCCGCGCGGGGCCTCGCTGGTGCCGACGCCTTTCGCCTCGGCGGGCCACGTGGCGGGGTCCCAGCGCTCCTGGGTGAAGGTGCGCGTGTCGCCCGCCTTGATGAGGGCGATGAGCTGGTCGAAGAACTCAAGGCCCCACTGGGCGGTGAGGCGGGCCTCGATGCCGCGGGCGGCGGTGCGGCCGAGGGTGGAGAAGAGGACGGACGGGGGGGCCTTGAGCGCGCCGAGGGCCTCGCCGACGGCGGCCTTGATCTCGCTCTGGCCGGTGGCGAAACCGAGGAGCATGCGCGAGAGCGGGCCGACTTCCATGGCATGGCCCTTCCAGCGCGGCGTTTTGAGCCAGCTGTATTTTTGGTCGACGTCGAGATGCTGATACGGCGGTTTCGGTCCGGTGTAGTTGAGGTTGGTCTCGCCGGCCCACGGGTGGCGGCCGCCGGTGGTGGCGCCGTCCTTGTAGTCATACCAGGATTTGTCGATGAACTCCTCGATGCCGTCGCGGGTGTCGCGCGGGTCGACCGGGAGGACGTTGGCGAGGTTGCGTCCGAGGATGGCGCCGCGGCCGAACTTGTAGCCGGCGATTTGGGCGAACCCATTCGTCGGGAGGTCGCCGTAGCACAGGTAGTTTTCGAGGCCGCCGCCGATGCCCGCCCAGTCGAGGTAGTAAGGGGCGATGGCGAGGAGGTCGGGGTAGTAAACTTGCTCGACGAAGTCGCGTGCATTCTTGAGGAGCTGGCCCACGAGGGCGAGCCGCTCGGAGTTTATGGCGTTGGCCTCGTCGAGGTTGATGGAGCAAGGCATCCCACCCACGAGGTAGTTGGGGTGGGGATTCTTGCCGCCAAAGACGGTGTGGACTTTGACAATGTCCTTCTGCCACTCGAGGGCTTCGAGGTAGTGGGCGACGCCGATGAGGTTGATCGCGGGCGGCAGTTTGAAGGCGGGGTGGCCCCAGTAGGCGTTGGCAAAGATCCCGAGCTGGCCGCTCTGCACGAAGCCGGTGAGGCGTTTTTGCAGGTCGGAAAAATAGGCGGGCGAGCTCTTCGGCCAGTGGGAAATGCTCTGGGCGAGGCGGGAGGCCTCGGCGGGATCGGCCTGCAGGGCGCTGACGACATCGACCCAGTCGAGCGCATGCAGGTGGTAGAAATGGATGACGTGGTCGTGCACGTTCTGCACGCAATACATGATATTGCGGATGAGTTCGGCGGCGGGCGGGATCTTGAGGCCGAGGGCGTCCTCGACGGCGCGGCACGAAGCGAGGGCGTGCACGGTGGTGCAGACGCCGCAGACGCGTTCGCAGAACGCCCAGGCGTCGCGCGGGTCGCGGCCCCGGAGGATGATCTCCAGGCCGCGCACCATCGTGCCGGCGCTCCAGGCGTCGACGATCTTGCCGTCCTTGATTTCGGCTTCGATGCGGAGGTGGCCCTCGATGCGGGTGACGGGATCGACGACGATGCGTTCGCTCATGACAGGCTCCGTGGGTTAGGGTTTTTGGGGCGGCTCCGACGCGGTCGGGTTGGGGTCGAGGTCGGCGGGGCTTTCGCCGGGCTGCTCGCCGATGTCATGGCGTTTGCGGACATTGGTGAGCACGGCGTGGGCGAGCGCGCCGCCGGCGGCGAGGGCGGCGACGCCGAGACCGATCTGGTCGGCGGTGGATTCGATCCCGAAGCCCGGGAAGTTGGTGAGCCGTTGGTAGAACGGGCCGTTGTCCCAGAACTTCGCCTCGGAGCAGCCGAGGCACGGGTGGCCGGACTGGATGGGGAAACTGGTGCCGTTGTTCCAGCGCATCGTGCCGCAGGCGTTGTAGGTCGAGGGGCCGCGGCAGCCGACCCGGTAGAGGCAGTAGCCTTTCCGCGCGTTTTCGTCGTCGAAGGTTTCGACGAAGAGGCCGGCGTCGTAGTTGGGCCGGCGGTAGCAGGTGTCGTGCACGCGCCGGGAATAGAACGCCTTCGGGCGGCCGAGGGAGTCGAGTTGGGGGAGCCGGTCGAAAGTGAGCAGGTGGACGAGGACGCCGGCCATGACCTCGGCGATGGGCGGGCAGCCCTGAACGTTGACGATGGGTTTGTCCTTGATGATGGCGTGGACGGGCGTGGCGCCGGTCGGGTTGGGGTTGGCGGCCTGGACGCAGCCGGAGCAGGCGCAGTTGCCCCACGCGACGATGGCTTTGGCGCCGGCGGCGACCTCGCGCACGGTGTCGAGGGCGGACTTGCCGCCGACGACGCAGTAGCAGCCGTCGGCCGCGAGCGGGACGGAGCCCTCGACGAGCATCAGATACTCGCCTTTGTGCCGGGTGATCACGTCCTGGAGAATTTCCTCGGCCTGATGACCGGCCGCGGCCTGCAGGGTCTCGGTGTAGTCGAGGGAGATTTTGTCGAGGAGGATGTCGGCCACGATCGGGTGCGACGAACGGAGGAACGATTCGCTGCAACAGGTGCACTCCTGGAAATGCAGCCAGACGACCGGTATCCGGCGTTTGGTTTCGATGGCGCGGGCGATCTGCGCCGTCCCGTCGTTTTCGAGTCCGTGGTAGGCGCCCATCCAGGTGCAGAATTTCAGGAAGTCGCGGCGGGAGACTCCGCGGGAAGCCATTTGCTCGTAAACCGTGGGGACCGGGGCGGGGGCAAGGACGGGGGAGTTCACGGGGGGGGGCTTTCGAGGCTGCGGGTGATCGGGACGGAAGGGGGGAAACCGGGCCGGGGCAGACAGCGCTGCCGGAGTGCGGCGACTCTAGCGCATCGCGGACCGGACCGGTGCGCAGCGATTGGTAATCACTGGGCGGAAATTGCCAAAACGGCGCTCGGCGCTCGACGCGTGGCCGGAGCCGGGTTGTGTGAGACCAACCCCGTTCCCCATGCACGAAGTTGGTCTCATGACCTCAGCGATCGACGCGGTGCTCGACCAAGCGCGCATCCATGGCGCCAAGCGCGTGCATCGGATCGTGCTCCGCATCGGAGCGCTGGCGGGGGTGGAGCCCGAGTCGCTGCGCTTCGCGTTTGAGGTCGTCACGCGGGACACGCTCGCGGCGGACGCGGAGCTGCAAGTCGACGGTGTGCCGGCGCGGGCCTACTGCGCCGCGTGCGCGGAGGAATTTGGCGTCGACGGCGGCGCGATCATGGCCTGTCCGCGGTGCGGGCAGTTTTCCGGCGACCTGCGGCAGGGGCGCGAACTCGAACTGTTCCGGATCGAAATGTCGTAATCCCATGTGCGTCGAATGTGGCTGCAATGCTCCGGTGCCGTTCGGCCTCAAAGTCATCCGGGCGTTCGCGCCCGGGCTGCTGCGCGCGGCGCCGGTCGCGACGGACGCCCCGCCGGCGCTGGCCCCGGCGGCGGCGACGAGCGCCACGCCCCGGGTGGTTGACGTGCGCCTCCCCTTGCTCGCCAAAAATGACCGGCTCGCGGAACGGAACCGCGGTTTTTTTCGGAGCCGGGGACTGCTGGCGCTCAATCTCGTTTCGTCCCCGGGGGCGGGAAAGACGACGCTGCTCGGCCGCACGCTCGACGAATTCGGGCGGGAGGTGAGATGCGCGGTCGTGGTCGGCGATCTGGAAACGGACAACGACGCGCGCCGGCTGGCGCGCCCGCACGTGCCCGTCGCCCAGATCACGACCGGCACGGCGTGTCATCTCGATGCCGAAATGGTGGCGAAGGGGGTGGACGCGCTGGACCTTGCCGGGGTGCGCGTGCTCTTCATCGAGAATGTCGGGAATCTCGTGTGTCCGGCGGAGTTCGATCTCGGGGAGGCGTTGCGGGTGGTGTTGCTCTCGACGACGGAGGGGGAGGACAAGCCGCTGAAGTATCCGCCGATTTTCAAGTCCGCCCAGGTCGTGCTGCTGACCAAAACCGATGTGGCCGAGGTACTCGGCTTCAACCGGGCGGCGGCGATCGAGAATATCCGTCGCGTGGCGCCGCAGGCCCAACTGATCGAGGTTTCGGCGCGCAGCGGTGAAGGGTTGGCGGAGTGGTATGCGTTGCTGCGGGGCCGGCTGGCGAAGCCATGAGCGCGCCTCTCCAAGTTCCCGCGGCGGTGACGAGCGACCGGCTGATCCGGGTGCGTGGGACGGTGCAGGGCGTGGGCTTCCGGCCCTTTGTGCAGCGCACGGCGGAGGGGTTGGGGATCCGCGGTTGGGTGCGCAACGATGTCCAAGGGGTGTTGATTCGGGCCGTCGGGCGCGAGGAGGTGGTCGAAACGTTGGTCGATGTGATCGAACACCAGGCGCCGCGGGCGGCGACGGTGGAGTCGGTGGAGGACGAGATGAACCTGGATTTTTCCGCGGTGCCAGAAGGCTTCACGATCATCGCCAGCGAGCGGACGGACGGGGCGGTGGAAACGGCGGTGCCGGCGGATCTGGCGTTGTGTGGGGATTGTCGGCGGGAGTTGGGCGACGTGGCGGACCGGCGCTACGGTTACCCGTTTATCAACTGCACGCAGTGCGGGCCGCGCTATTCGATCATCGAGCGGCTGCCGTATGACCGGCCGGAGACAACCATGCGGGCGTTCCGGATGTGCCCCGCCTGCGCGCGGGAGTATGGGGAGCCGGCGAGCCGGCGGTTTCACGCGCAACCGAACGCCTGTGCGGTTTGTGGGCCGCGGCTGGTGTTTGTCTCGGCGAATGGCGACACGCTGGCGGAACGGGACGACGCGATCGGGCGGGCGGCGGAGGAGATTTGCGCGGGACGGATCGTCGCCGTGAAGGGAGTGGGCGGGTTTCACCTGATGTGCGATGCGGCGAACGACGCCGCGGTGGCCGAATTGCGCCGGCGAAAACGGCGGGAGGAGAAGCCGCTCGCCGTGATGTTTCCCTCGCTGGCGGGGCTGCACGCGATGGCCTTGGTTTTTCCGGCGGCCGTGGCGCTGCTGCAATCGCCGCAGGCGCCCATTGTCCTGGTGCGGCGGCGCGAGGGGGCGAAACTGGCGGCGGGCGTGGCGCCGGGGAACCCCTGGATCGGGGCGCTGCTGCCGTATTCGCCCGTGCACGTGCTGTTGCTGGAGCGGTGCGCGCGGCCGCTGGTGGCGACGAGCGCGAACCTGTCGGAGGAGCCGCTGTGCACCGACGATGCGGAGGCGCGGGAACGGCTCGGGGGGATCGCGGACTACTTCCTCGGGCACGACCGGGCGATTGCGCGGCCGGTGGACGATTCGGTCGTGCGGTTTTCGCCGGAAGGCGCGGCGATTCTGCTGCGCCGGGCGCGGGGCTATGCCCCGTCGCCCTTGCGGCTCCCGGCGGGCTGCGCGGAACCGTGGCTCTGTGTCGGCGCGCAGATGAAGAACGCCGTGGCGGTGGCCGCGGGGCGGCGGGTGGTGTTGAGTCCGCATATCGGGGATCTGGGCAAGGCGGTGACGCAGCGGGCGTTTGAGCGGACGATCGAGACGCTCGGCGGGTTGCACGGCGCGGAATTCAAGGCGGTGGTGCACGACAAGCACCCGGGGTATTCCTCGACGCTCTACGCGAAAAAAACCGGGCTGCGGTGTGTCGGCGTGCAGCATCACCTGGCGCATGTGCTGGCCTGTCTGCTGGAACACGGGCAGGGCGCCGACGGGGTGCTGGGGGTGGCGTGGGACGGCACCGGATACGGCGAGGACGGCACGGTCTGGGGCGGGGAGTTTATTTTGCTCGAACGCGGGGGGGCGAAGCGGTTCGCGCGGCTGCGGCCGTTCCGCCTGCCCGGCGGCGAGGCGGCGGTGCGCGATGCGCGGCGGGTGGCGCTGGCGCTCGCGGGCGAGATCAACGACGTGCAGCTGTTCGCGAAGCTGGCCGGAGCCTTCGGTTTCAAGGCGTCCGAGGCGGCGACGTTGCAGACGATGTTGGCGCGGCAGATCAATTCGCCGGTGTGCTCAAGTGCGGGGCGGCTGTTCGATGCCGTGGGGGCGCTGCTCGGCCTGGGCCGGTGCAATACGTTCGAAGGGCAGCTGCCGCTGGCGGTGGAGGCGGCGGCCATGGCGGGTCTCGGCGGCCACGAGACGATGACGTTTTCCGTGCGGGACGCGCACGGGGGCGGGGCCGTGAAGGAGGTCGACTGGCAGCCGGCGCTGGCCGAGTTGACCGCGGGCGGCGGTGCGGTGGCGGCGAAGGCGGCGGCGTTTCACCGGGGCCTGGCGCGGGCGATCGCGGAGGTGGCCAGCGCGGCGGGCGTCGGAACGGTGGCGCTGACCGGCGGGTGTTTTCAGAATGCGTTGCTGCATGATCTGGCGCGCACGGCGCTCGAGCAGGCGGGATTTCGCGTGTTGGTGCACCGGCAGCTGTCGCCCAATGACGGGAATATCGCGGCCGGGCAGGCGCTCGGTGCGCTCTGGAACCTGACCGATGTTTTGCCGCCGTAACCTCAACCCCGCGCTCCCATGTGTCTCGCCGTGCCCGGAAAAGTGATCGAAGTCATCGGCGACGATCCGCTGTTGCGGTCGGCGCGCGTGAGTTTTGGCGGGGTCGTCAAATGGATCAGTCTCACGTGTGTGCCCGAGGCGGGGGTGGGGGACTTCGTGTTGGTCCACGTGGGCGTGGCGATCAGCGTGGTGGATGCGCAGGAGGCGGCGGAGACGTTCAAGTATTTGCGGATGATGGGCGAGATGGACGGGATCGAGGTGCCGGCGGTGGCAGAGGGGCCGCCATGAAATACGTCGACGAGTATCGCGACGGGGCGCTCGTGCGACAATTGGCGGCGGCGGTGGCGCGGCGGACGACGCGGCCGTGGACGATCATGGAGATTTGCGGGGGGCAGACGCATGCGATCGTGAAGTTCGGGCTCGACGAGCTGTTGCCAAAAGCGATCACGCTGGTGCACGGTCCGGGTTGTCCGGTGTGTGTGACGCCGGCGGAGATCATCGACGACGCGGTGGGGCTGGCGGTCGAGCAGCAGGCGATGGTGTGCTCGTTTGGCGACATGCTGCGCGTGCCGGGGACGGGGATCGATTTGCTCACGGCGAAAGCGCGGGGCGGGGATGTGCGGATGGTCTATTCGCCGTTGGATGCGGTGACGGTGGCGAAGGAGAACCCGGGGCGGGAGGTGGTGTTTTTCGCCGTGGGTTTCGAGACGACGGCGCCGGCGAACGCCCTCGCGGTGCAGCGGGCGCAGCGCGAAGGGGTGGCGAATTTTTCGATTCTGACGTCGCACGTGCTGGTGCCGCCGGCGATGCGGGCGCTGCTCGGCGCACCGGACAACCGCGTGCAGGGATTTTTGGCGGCGGGGCACGTGTGCACGATCATGGGCACGGGGGACTACGGTCCGATCGCGCGGGAGTTTGGGGTGCCGATCGTGGTCACGGGGTTCGAGCCGGTGGATATTTTGGAAGGAATTTTTCGGTGTGTGAGACAACTCGAGGAGGGACGGGCGGAGGTGGAGAACGCCTACGCGCGGGCGGTGCGGGCGGAGGGAAACGCGCACGCGCGACGAGTCGTGGAAGCGGTGTTCGAGGTGGCCGACCGCAACTGGCGGGGCATCGGGCGGATTCCGCGGAGCGGCCTCGAAGTGCGGCCGGAGTGGGCGGCCTTCGATGCGCGGAAGCGGTTTGGGCTGGTGGAGAAAGCGGCGCGGGCGGACACGGGCTGCATCAGCGGCGAGATCATGCGCGGGGTGAAGAAGCCGCCGGATTGCCCGGCGTTTGGGACGACGTGCAAGCCGGAGCATCCGGTGGGGGCGCCGATGGTGTCGGGCGAGGGCGCGTGCGCGGCGTATTACCGGTATCGGGCGCGGGCGGCGGCGGCGTGAGGCGCTAACAAATCCGCGGGAGTTGTTCGCCGCTGAGGCGGTCGAGGATGCGTTCGGCGCCGATGACGCTGCGGAGGGTGACTTGGCCGGCGGGGGCGGGGCGGACGTGGCCGATCAAGGCGGGCGGGCCGCCGGGAGCGGTGCGGGCGAGGATCTCGAGGGCGCGGTCGGCCTGGGCGGCGGGGAGGAAACAGACGAAACGGCCCTCGTTGGCGACGTAGAGCGGTTCGAGGCCGAGGATCTCGCAGGCGCCGCGGACGAGTTCGGTGACGGGTACGGCGGTTTCGTCGACGGCGAGGGCGAGTTGGGCGGTCTCGGCGATTTCCACGAGGGCGGTGGCGAGACCGCCGCGCGTGAGGTCGCGGAGGCAGTGGAGCTCGAGGCCGGCGGCGAGGAGGGCCTGCACGGGGGCAACGAGCGGGGCGCAGTCGCTCTCGATGGCGCTTTCGAAGGAGAGGTTCGCGCGTGTCGCCATAATGGCCATACCGTGACGGCCGAGGTCGCCGCTGAGGAGGATCGCATCGCCGGCGCGAACGGACGCCGGCGCGATCGTGAGGGCGTGTTCGATGAGCCCGATGCCCGAGGTGGTGACGTAGAGGCCGTCGCCCTTGCCGCGTTCGACGACCTT
Organism: uncultured Opitutia bacterium; assembly: GCA_903948415.1. Lineage (GTDB taxonomy): Bacteria > Verrucomicrobiota > Verrucomicrobiia > Opitutales > Opitutaceae > GAS368. The sequence goes on from CAJAYO010000448.1 coordinate 12,676, forward strand.
GGTGTCGCCGGTGACGATGGCGACGCCGGCGGCGGCGGCGGCTTGGCGCATGGAGGTGACGACGCGCTGGAGGGTCGCGGTGGGCAGCCCCTCTTCGAGAATGAAGGCGGCACTGAGCCAGAGCGGACGGGCGCCGCACATGCAGAGATCGTTGACGGTGCCGTTGACGGCGAGTTGGCCGATGTCGCTGCCGGGAAAAAAGAGCGGGCTGACGACGTGGGCATCGGTGGTGAACGCGAGGCGGGCGCCGGCGGCGGTGAGGACGGCGCCGTCGTGCTGGGCGTCGAGGGCCGGATGCGCGAAGGCGGGGCGGAAGAGGCGGTCGATCAGGTCTTGGGTGAGGGTGCCGCCGCCGCCGTGGCCGACGGTGATTTCCGCGCGGTGAGCGAGCGGGACCGGGCAGGACGAGAAGGCGGAGGCGGACGGTGCGGGGTCGGACACGCGCTGAAGCTAGGGGCGGGGAGGGGAAGCGCCGAGGAAAAATCGTGCGGGGCGTTGGCCGGCGGCACCCCTAACCCAACGAGGTCACGCCCACACGCCATCCGTCCAAGACAGTCGTCACAGAGCCGCACGTAGCGCCGTCACAGAGTCGCACGGAGCCAGACACCCGGTCTGCGCTGTGCTTTTCCTGGCTTGGCTCCGGGCCCCAGTGCAGCGCCAGCGAAGAAACGAGACCGGCCATGCCCGGTAGCGGGGAGCGTCGGGCAAGCCGGGGCGGGGGTCGGCTCGCTGGCGCTCGCCGCTCCGGCGTCACGAATCGTCCGTGTCGCGGCCCTTGGGCCCGTAAAGAGCGCGACCGGAGGGTGAACTAGACGGACTGATACCGAGGGCGGGGGTGTTCCGGACTTTTGCGGGCTGCCGGTTGTCGGCCGGGCGCGGCTCGGCGACAAGCGCCGGTCCTACGCCGCCAGTCCGGCGGTGAGGGCGAGGGCGCCTTTGGCGCGGTTCAAAATGTAGAGATGATAGCCGGGAGCGCCCTGGGCGAGGAGATCGCGGATTTGGGTTAGGGCCCAGTCGATGCCCATGGTCTCGACGACGTCGGTGTTTTCGGCGGCGACCTCGAGGCGGGTGATGAGTTTGGCGGGGAGGGTGGTGCCGCACATCGCGGTGAAACGTTGGATTTGTTTCAACGAGAGCACGGGCATGATGCCGGGGACAATGGGGACCGTGATGCCGGCGGCGCGGCATTTGTCCACGAAGCGATAGTAGACGGTGTTGTCGAAAAAGAGCTGGGTGGTGATGAAGTCGGCGCCGGCGTCGATTTTGATTTTGAGCGCCGTGAGATCGGCCTCGGC
>CAJAYO010000449.1 GCA_903948415.1 uncultured Opitutia bacterium
CGCGGCGAACAACGCCTCCTCGGCGTTCGCGTCCACGCGCAGAAAGGCCCCCGACCACACCGCGCCCTCCCCCATCAGCCGGTTGAGTTGCCCCGCATCGAGGTAGGCCGACGTGCCCGTGACATCGTCCAGCAGCCGCACGACCGGCACCTCGAAGGTCGGCCGCTGCCCCTCCATCACCTCCACCCGGACCACGTCGCCGACCCGCGCCTGCAACAACTCGGCCAGCGTTTGCGAAACCACGAGACCCATCAGCGGCAGGGGCGTCTCGCGCCACGCCGTATCCACCAACCGGATCAGGCCGGTGTCCCCGGGCAAACCGAGCAGGGCGAGCCGCCGCTCCCGATGACCGAAGCGCACGCGCACCGGCACGCTGCGAAACGGCTCGGCCGCGATCACCCCGGGCAGGCGGCGGATAGCGTGGAGCGCGCCCGATGACGCCGGCTCGACCAGGGCGACACTCGCATCGTAGCGCTGGACGCCGAAAAACTGGAGATCCACGACGAAATCGACGATGTCGCTCGAAAAGCTCCCGAGCACCACGATGGCGATGGCGAGGGAAATTCCGACGACGGAAAAGGCGGCCGCGACGGGTTTCCGCTCGAGCCGGCGCAAAATCATCCGAGGAATCCGGCCGACGAAGCGCTGCAAGCCGAGCCGCTCCATCAGCAACGGTCGGTAGTGCGCCGGCTCCTCGGGCCGCATCCCCTCGGCCGGCGGCAGCTTCATCGCCCGACGCACGGCCCCCATCGCCCCGAGCACCGCCGACGCCGCGCTGATGCTGCAGGTGAAAAAAACGACCGCCGGATCCAACCGAAAGTCCAGCGTCGGGAACCGGAAATAGCGTCCGTAAAGCCCGGCCAGGTCCCGCCCCAGCCACGCCCCCGCCGCTGTCCCGACCACCAGGCCGACCACCGTAATCCCGCACACCAGCTTGAGGTAGTGCCCGCCAATCTGCCGCGTCGAATAACCAAACGCCTTCAGCACGGCGATCTGCTCGCGCTGGGTCTGCACCAGCCGCGATATCACCACGTTCAGCAGAAAAGCCGTCACCGCCAGAAAGATGGCCGGAGGAATCAGCGCCATGGCCCGCAGCTGCGTGAGCTCATCCGACACCAGCCGGTGCGAAACCTGGTCCGCGCGACCATAGGCGCCCTGCCCGCCGAAGCGCGCCGTCAACGCGTCGAGTTGCGCCCGCACGTCGCGCTCCACGGCACCGCGCGTGAGCCGGAGCGCCACATCGTTGAACGCCCCCGTCAGACCGGCGGCCGACGCCAGTTCCGTCCGGTCCAGCCAGAACACGCCGAAACGTTGGTCGTCGGGAATGAATTCCCCCGGTCGGATTTGGAAAATGTATTCGGGCGAAATGGCCACGCCGACGATCACGAGCGATTGCCGCCGGCCATTGATCAGGGCGCGCACCGCGTCGCCCGGCACCATCCGGTGGGCTACGGCAAACGCCTCGCTCACCAGCGCCTCGCGCCGCGCCCCCGGCTCCGGCAGACGTCCCCGCCGGAGATGCGGCCGGTTCAACCCCGCCCGGGGATCGGCCTCGAGGGAAATCAGCCGGCCCACCGCCGGCACGATCAGGCCGGGCAGATCCAACGTCACATCGACCACCACCCGCGTCTGGACCTGGGCGACCCCGGGCAGCGCCGCGAGGCGCGGGGCCAGCGCGTCGGGCGCGCGTTTCAGGTGGGTGAAGACCTGCGCGAAACGGTAACGCTCGTAGTAGTCCGCCTGCGCCGTCCGCAGCGACGTCACCGTGCTCAGCATCATCACCAGCGTCGCCACGCCGCTCGCCATCACGAGGGCGATGGCCAGGGCCTGGGCTTTCATCGCCCAGAGATCGCGGAGCAGCTTTTGATCGAGACGCCGCATGGTCACCAGTGGAGTTCGCCCGGCGGTGTTTTCCGGGCATTGGCCCGCTCGGAGGCAATCCGCCCGTCCGACAGCGCGATCACGCGGTCCGCCATGTCGGCGATCACGAGGTTGTGCGTGATCACGATCGTGGTGGTGCCGAGTTCGCGGTTCACGCGGTCGATCGCTGCGAGCACGAGGATCCCCGTTTTCACGTCGAGCGCGCCGGTCGGCTCGTCGCACAGCAGCACCTCGGGGCGCTTGGCGATCGCCCG
>CAJAYO010000450.1 GCA_903948415.1 uncultured Opitutia bacterium
CTAGCCATCACGGGTCCCGGCGGCACGAGCACCGTCACGGCGCCGTTCGCCGTCGGGGCGGCCGGCAGCACCTTCGCCGCCGATGCGGACGGTTGGCGCCTGGTCAGCTTCACCAACCTCTCGACGAACACTTACACGGTGGCCGGCACCTACACGGCCACGTTTAACGCGACCGGCGGCAACTCCGGCGGCTATATCTCCAGCAACGACCCCGACGGCGGCGACTTCACCTTCGCCGCTCCGGCGGCCTATCTCGGCAACCGCACCAGCTCGATCGGCGCGACGCTCACCTACGATTTGATTCATCCGGTCGGCGCGCTGGACTACCAGGCCGCCGACGTGATTCTCGTGGGCAACGGCGTGCGCCTCGTCTGGCAGGGCAATCCCGCGCTCGCGCCGGCCGCGGCGAGCTGGACCGGCGTTTCGGTGCCGTTGACCCCGTCCGCCCAATGGCATGTGGGCACCACCGACGGCGCCCTCGCCACGCCCACCGATTTTCAAACCGTCCTCGGCAACCTCACCGGCCTCTATCTGCGCGGCGAATATACCAACGGCGCGGATACGACCGGACTGGACAACGTCGTCCTCGGCCTCGCCGGCACGAGCCTGCCGGCGATCAGCCGGATCTCGCCGTCGCCCGCCTTCGCCGGCGCCACGGTCACCCTCACGGGCAGCGGCTTCACGGGCGCGACCGCGGTCAGCTTCAACGGCACTGTCGCCACGTCCTTCACCGTCGTATCCGATTTGTCCCTCACCGCCGTCGTCCCGCCCGGCGCCACCGCGGGCAATGTTACGGTCACCACGCCCGGTGGCACGAGCACCACGACCGTGCCCTTCTCGGTCGCCGCCCCCGCCCCCACCGCCGATGATCGCTTCGATCCCGGCGCCAACGACACGGTCCTGTCCGCCGTGGTGCAGCCCGATGGACGGATGGTCATCAGCGGCCTCTTCACCACGCTTCAGCCTTTCGGCTCTGCCGCTCCGGTCGCCCGCCAACGGATCGCCCGCCTGAATCGCGACGGCACCCTCGACTTCGCTTTCCTCGCGACGGCGGGCCTCGACGGCGCCGCCACCTCGCTCGCGCTCCAGTCCGACGGCAAGATTCTTCTGGGCGGCTCGTTTGGCACCGTCAACGGCGTCACCCGCCGCAACCTCGCCCGCCTCAATGCCGACGGCTCGCTCGACGCCGCCTTTGACCCGGCGCCCTCCGGCCCCGTCAACGCGATCGTGGTCCGGCCCGACGGGAAAATCGTCATTGGCGGCGAGTTTTCGGCCGTCCAGCCCAACGGGGCCGCGAGTCCGACGGCGCGGCGGTTCGTCGCGCGCCTCAATCCCGAGGGCACGCTCGACGCGGCGCTCAATCTCGCCTTCGACAGCGGCGAATCGGCCCGTGTGACGGCCTTGGCCCTGCAACCCGGCGGGGCACTCCTCGTCGGCGGCACGTTTGCCGCGGTCAACGGTTCCGGCCGCGTCTGCTTCGCCCGCATCACGCCGGCCGATACGCTCGACCCCGCGTTCGATGCCGGCGTGTCGCCGGGCGGCGCGGTCACCCGCGTCGTTCCGTTGGTGGACGGTCGCATGCTCCTCGCGGGGAGTTTTTCGCGCATCGGCAATCAAACCCGGAGCGGCCTCGCCGTCGTCGGGGCCGCCGGGGTGCTCGGCGCCTTCGACCCCGCGCCGAACTTCGCGGTCAACGATGTCGTCGTCCAGCCGGACGGACGGATCGTGGTCGGCGGCACGTTTTCCACCCTCGCCGGCGGGACCCGCCACGGACTCGCCCGCCTCCGCCCCGACGGCACGCTCGACGCCGGCTTCGTCGCCGACGCCAACAACGGCGTCCGGCAACTCGCCCTCCAGCCCGACGGCAGCATCGTGGTGGTCGGCGATTTCACCACGCTGGGCGGCCATGGTCGCAACCGCATCGCGCGCGTGCTCCCCGACGGCACCGTCGAGCGTGCGCTCATCGCCGACGTGACCGCCAACGTGGTCGGCGCCGTGGCCGTGCAGCCCGACGGCAAGCTCATCCTCGGCGGCCACTTCACCAGCGTCGCCGGCACGGCGCGCAATTTCGCCGCGCGGCTCAATGCCGACAGCACGCTCGACGCGGGTTTCAATCCCGCGCCCGACGCCTCGGTGGTCGCTCCCGTCGTCCTGCCCAACGGCCAATTCCTCCTCGGCGGACGCTTTACCGCGATCGGCGGGCAGCCGTATCGCGGCGTGGCGCGCTTCAATGCCGACGGCTCGATCGACCCTTCCTTCAATCCCGCGATGTCCGGCGGCATCGTCAACAGCGTGCTGCTCCAGCCCGACGGCAAGTTTGTCGTGGGCGGCACGTTCACCGGAGCCGGGGGCGTCGCGCGCAATCGGCTCGCGCGCTACACCGCCGACGGCTCCATCGACTCCGGCTTCAACCCCGACGTGAATGGCGAGGTCTTCGGTCTCGCGCTCCAGCCGGATGGCGCGATCGTTTTCTCCGGATCGTTCACGCAGGTCGGCGGGCAGACGCGCAACCGCCTCGCGCGCGTCTCCGCCGCCGGCGTCCTCGATGCCGCCTTCAATCCCGACGCCGATGGCCCGGTCTCGCTGATCGTGGTTCAGCCCGACGGAAAGATCGTGGTCAGCGGCACATTTGCCAACATCGCCGGCACCGCCCGCGCGGGCGTCGCGCGCCTCACGGCGACGGGCGCGATCGACGCGGCCTTCAACCCCGCGACGGTCGGCGTGACCGGCCTCTACCTGGCGCAGGCCGA
>CAJAYO010000451.1 GCA_903948415.1 uncultured Opitutia bacterium
CGTCTACCTCGTCTACTTCACCCAGCGCTCCGCCAGCGAGGCCGCCCAGTCGCTGATGTCGCTCAACGTCTGCTCGAAGGAGGAAAAAGCCGCGCTGCAGGCCGCCCTCGAAGGCGTCCGCTTCAACAGCCCCTACGGCAAGGAAGTCCGCCGCTGGCTCCGTCATGGCATCGGCGTCCACCACGCCGGCCTCCTCCCGAAATACCGCATCCTCGTCGAGCAGCTCGCGCAAAAAGGCCTCCTCAAACTCATCTGCGGCACCGACACCCTCGGCGTCGGCATCAACGTCCCCATCCGCACCGTCGTCTTCACCCAGCTCTGGAAATACGACGGCACCAAGGCCGCCGTCCTCACCGTGCGCGACTTCCGCCAGGTCGCCGGCCGCGCCGGCCGCAAGGGCTACGACGACCGGGGCTATGTCATCGCCCAGGCGCCCGACTACATGGTCGAAAACAAACGCGCTGAGGAGAAAGCCGCGGGCGACCCGAAGAAGCAGAAAAAACTCGTCAAGCAACGCGCGCCCGAGGGCAGCGTCGGCTGGGACGCCAAAACCTTCGAGCGCCTCCAGACCGCGCCCTCCGAGGGCCTCGTCTCCCGCTTCGACATCTCGCACGGCATGCTCCTCCTCGTGTTGAGCCGCGAGTCCGACGGCTGCCGCGCGATGAAGCAGCTCATCGCCGACTGTCACGAGACGCCGCACAAGAAACGCGCCCTCCGCAAGCGCGCCTGGCAGCTCTTCCGCGCCCTCCTCGACCGCAAGATCGTGGAGTTCTTGCCCAAATCGGGAGCGCCGGCGCTTGCCCCCGGACCGGCCCGCGACGAACGCGTTGACCGCGGCGGCCTGCCGCCATGCGGCAGCTCTGCGGCGGGAGTCCGCAAACTCCGCGTCAACGTGGAGCTCCAGGACGATTTCTCCCTCCACCAGGCCCTCTCGCTCTACCTCATCGACACGCTCCCGCTCCTCCCCAGCGCCCCGCGCACCGCCAGTGGCACGGGTCTCCCGACCCGTGATTCCGCCCCTGCTCCCTCGTCGCCCGAGTCTCCCGAGTCTCCCGAGTCTCCCGCGTCGGCCGAGTCGCCCGCGTCGGCCCCCCCGTCCCCCTCCGACTACCCCTTCGACGTCCTCACGCTCTGCGAGGCGATCGTCGAGGATCCCGACCAGATCCTCCGCCGCCAGGTCGACAAACTGAAGGGCGAGAAAATCATGGAGCTGAAGGAGGCCGGCGTCCCCTACGAGGAGCGCATGGAAAAACTCGAAGGCATCGAGCATCCGAAGCCGCTCCGCGAATTCCTCTACGAGACCTTCAACGCCTTCGCCGCCGCGCATCCGTGGATCAACCAGGAAAACGTCCGCCCCAAGTCCATCGCCCGCGAAATGTTCGAGCGCTACCGTTCGTTCTCCGACTACGTGAAGGACTACGGCCTCGAACGTTCCGAAGGCCTCCTCCTCCGGCACCTCTCCCAAGTCTGGAAAGTCCTCAGCCAAACCGTCCCCGCGTCCGCGAAAACCGAAGAGGTCGTCGAAATGGAAGACTACTTCCGCGAACTCATCCGCGGCATCGACTCCAGTCTCCTCGAAGAGTGGGAGCGCCTGAAGAACCCCGACTTCGTCGCCGCCGCCCTGGGCGACAGCGACAAACCCGCGCGCCCCGCGAGTTTCGACCTCACGCGCGATGCGCCCTCGTTCCGGCGCCTCGTGCGCACCGCGATCTTCGGTTTCCTGCAGGACGTGGCCGCGCGTGAATTCGACAGCGCCCTCTCGCGCCTGCGCACCGGCGAAGCCGCCGCCCCCGCCGACCACGATCCGGTCTCCCCCGAGGCCCGCAAACTCGAGGCGGCGTTCGCGCCCTACTTCGACGCCCACACCCGCTTCCGCCTCGACCCCGAAGGCCGCAGCGCGAAGCACACGCACTGGTCCGAAGAAACCGCCCCCTCCGCGGTGGAGCGCGTTGACCCCAACGCGCTTTCCCCCTCCGACCTCCCACGCGCCCCCGGCACAGCTCTCCCGACCCGTGACGCCGCCCCCGGCAAACATTGGCGCATCGCCCAAGTCCTGATCGACACCGAGGAGCACAACGACTGGGAAGCCACCTTCACCGTCGACCTCGCCGCCTCCCGCACCGAAAACCGCGCGGTGGTTTCATTTCGCGGAGTCCAGCCCATCGGCTCCACCGCGGACTTGCCTTAGCCCCATTCGCCAAGCATCGGACCGCGCGCCCTGTTTCCCGGCGGGATCTACGCAGCGGTCGGCCGCCCCCCGACGAGCTTCCGCAATTGCCCGCGGGAAAATCCGTCGTCTGGGGTCGCCCGCCGGCTCGCCCGCACCCCGGCGCGCGGCCGATGAGAAAATC
>CAJAYO010000452.1 GCA_903948415.1 uncultured Opitutia bacterium
CGGGGACTCGCCGGGTTCGATTTTGCCGCCGGGGAATTCCCATTGGAGCGGGAGGTGTTTGTGCGCCGGGCGTTGGGCGATGAGGACGGAGCCGGCGGCGTCTTCGATGACGGCACAGGTGACGGGAAGGGGAGGTTGGATCGCCACGGTGCCGGACGAAAGCGGGGCGGAGTGGCGGGCACAATCCCGGGCGTGGGGGGTGGCGGCGATTTCCGCCGCCGGCAGGGGGAGCGGCCGGGCCGAGATCCTTCCGGGAAGCTGGCCGGAACCTTGCGGGACGATTCGGGGACGATTCGGGGACGGTTCGAGGACGGTTCGAGGGCGATTCGAGGACGTTTTGGCGGCGGAAGCGCGGTCGGGCTGAGCCGGCGAACCGGGCGAGGGGGGCGAGCCGGCACATCGGCGGTTGAAAACCGCCGCTCCGTGGCGGGAGCGTGTCGATTTCGCGGCGGGCGCGCGCGGAGGGGGCCTTGGCCGGCTGACCGGGCCGCGGCGGTCCGCTGGAGGGGGCGGGCGCCGTACCTTTTAACGGGTTCAGGGTTAGGCCTTTCTGGGGCGTTCACCTGAAGCCGGCGCGGCTGCGACCCGAGCCCGCGCAGGGGCCCCGCGCTCCTTTAGGCCCACGGCCCCAACCATTCAGACTTTAACCACCGATTGCACCGAGACGAACGGGAGTGAAGGCCGCCGGGTCGGCGCGCCGGTGGAGCCGGCCGCGGCGCCGGGGAGAGTGGCGGGTCAGACGATGCGGGAGGGGGGCGGCGGAGGAACGGTCGGGGTGGCCGCGCCGCCGAAAAGGGCTGCAACTTAATGCGAGCGGCCGGGTATTTCGGGCATGAAAACCTTCCTGAAAGTTCTCCTGATCGTGGTCGCGGTAATCATCGCGGTGAAGTTGCTGCCGATCGCGTTTGTCATCGGCTGCGCGGTGGCGGCGTTGCTCGCGGGGCTGGCGGTGCTCGGGGTGTCGTTGGGGGCGCTGTTGATCTGTGCGGCGCTGGCGGTCGGGGCGCTGCTCTCGCCGATCTGGGTGCCGGTGCTCGCCATCGTGGGCCTCGTCGCCCTGTGCCGGCGCTACGGTGGACCGAAGATGGTCTGACGACCGGGCGGAGGCGGCGGAGCGGGGGGGGCGAAAGGTCGAGGCCATGAAACCGAGACGGTTTCGTGGCCTTTTGTTTTTGCCCGTGGGTGGTGACAGGAAGGCGAATATTCGGGTTGGCGGAGAGGTGCGGGGCGGGTTTGCTCGGCGCGAATGACGGGCGCACTTCCCTCCAGCATCATCGCGGGCATCAGCTTCATCGGGCGGAGCGGCGGCGTGGTGAAGACGCTGGGCGGTTTCAAGAAGGGGCATCACACGGTGCCCGACGCGGTGAACGCGACGACGAATGCGTTTTTGGGGAAACTGTGCGCGGGCGAGCTGGCGGCGGACGGGGAGACGCTGTTCCAGAGCGTGCGCACGGGGCTCGGTTACAAGCGCAAGGACGTGGGGCTGGCGGTCGCGGGCCAGAGCGCGGTGCTGGCGGCGAAGGATTTTTCGGTGGAGATTTTCTACGCGTTGGAGGACGGCGATGCGTCGCGGTATACGGTGACGACGACGCTGCGGGAGTTGCGCAACGCGGAGCTGGCGCGGACCGCGGAGTTTGCGGGGATCTTTGCGGGGAAATTTCTGGAGATTTCGTTCGGGCTGAAAAAGGGCGCGCGGGTCGAGGGGGTGATTGATGCGATCGAGGCGCTCGACGAGGAGGAGGCGGGCGGGCTGCGGGTGAGCTATCCGTCGGATTGCAGCGAATGTGAGATCGTGGTCGCGGGCGTGGACGCGCGGGTGCGGTGCACGGGGGCCAGTTTGGAAATGGTGTTTCCGCGAGCGGGTGGGCCGGCGGAATTGATGGACGGTTTTGTGGCGGTGCGCGGGGCGTTTGCGATCAGCAAGGTGCTGGGCGGGATGATCGGGTGAGGGAGCGGGCAAAAAAAGCGGCGCCGAGTGATCGGCGCCGCGAGAGAATGAGCAAGAGAACGAGAACGATCTCGTTTTATGCGATCATGTCGGCGACGAAGGCGCGTTCTTCGGCGAGTTCCTTGTTCGTCGCGGCGATCTTGGCTTTCGCGAAGTCGTCCATGACGTAGCTCGTGATGACCTCGTAGCTGCCGGGGGTCGTGGTGCGGACGGGCATGCCGGCCCAGACGTTGGCGTCGAAGCCGTAGCGGCCCTCGCTCTTCACGGCGATGGAGTGGATCGCGCCGGGGGTGACGAGGGAGCGGACGTGGTCGACGAGGGCGTTGGCGGCCGAGGCGGCGGAGGAGGAGCCGCGGGCGGCGATGATGGCGGCGCCGCGTTTGCCGACGGTCTCGCAGAACGGGCCCTGGAGCCAGGCGCTGTCGGTGATGACGGCGGGGGCGGGCTGGCCGTTGATCGTGGCGTGGGCGAAGGCGGGGAACATCGACGGGCTGTGGTTGCCGTAGATGAAGATGTCTTTGACGGCGGTGAGCTCGACGCCGGCTTTTTTCGCGAGCTGGGATTGGGCGCGGTTTTGATCGAGGCGGACCATCGCGGTGAAGCGGTCGGCGGGGAGGCGTTTAGCCTGCGAGGCGGCGATCATGCAGTTCGTGTTGGCGGGATTGCCGACGACGGCGATGCGGGCGTCAGCGGCGGCGACGGCGTCGATCACCTGGCCCTGGCCGATGAAGATCTTGCCGTTGTCCTTGAGGAGATCGGCGCGTTCCATGCCGGGGCCGCGGGGCTTGGCGCCGACGAGGAGACACCAGTTGGCGTCCTTGAAACCGACGGCGGGATCGGCGGTTTGGACGATGCCCTGGAGGAGGGGGAAGGCGCAGTCGTCGAGTTCCATCGCGACGCCCTCGAGGGCCTTGAGGGCTTTCTCGATGGGGGCTTCAATCAGCTGGAGGATGACCGGCTGGTCGGGGCCGAACATCGCGCCCGAGGCGATGCGGAAGAGGAGGGAGTAGCCGATTTGGCCGGCGGCTCCGGTGACAGCGACGCGGATGGGAGTTTTCATAGAGGTGAAGAAGGGAAGGTTTAGCCCACGGACTGTTGGGAAGACACGGACGAAATTTGGGAATCGGCAGGTTGAAGGGAAACGCGGGGTGCGGCGGAGGGCCGGCTTATTGGAAGCGCGGGGCGAGGGCGGTGTGGAGATCGCGGACGAGTTTTTCGGTGGTCGGCCAGTCGATGCAGCCGTCGGTGATGCTGACGCCGTAACGGAGATTTTCTTTGGGTTGGGGGAAGGGTTGGCTGCCGGCGCCGAGGTTGCTCTCGACCATGGCGCCCATAATGGAGGCGTTGCCGGCGGTGATCTGGTCGAGCAGGGTGCGAAGGACCTCGGGTTGGAGCTCCGGTTTTTTGGCGGAGTTGTCGTGCGAGCAATCGACGAGGATCGACTTGGGGAGTCCGGCTTTGACGAGGAGCGTCTCGGTCTGGGCGATGTGGGCGGGCGAGTAGTTGGGGCCGGCGGAGCCGCCGCGGAGGACGACGTGGCAATCGGGGTTGCCGCGGGTGACGATGGCGGAGGCGGCGCCGTCGAGATTGATGCCGAGGAAGGTCTGCGGCTGGGAGGCGGCCTTGATGGCGTTGACGGCGGCGGTGAAGGTGCCGTCGGTGCTGTTTTTAAAACCGAGGGGCATCGAGAGGCCGGAGGCCATCTGACGATGGGTCTGGGACTCCGTGGTGCGGGCACCGATGGCGCCCCAGCAGACGAGGTCGGCGACGTATTGCGGGGTGATGGGATCGAGGAACTCGGTGGCGGTGGGGAGGCCGAGGTCGAGGACGTCGCGGAGAAAGGTGCGGCCGAGACGGAGGCCGGCGGCGATGTCGTGGGAGCCGTCGAGATGCGGGTCCATGATGAGGCCCTTCCAGCCGACGGTGGTGCGGGGTTTCTCGAAGTAGACGCGCATGACGATCAGGACGCGGTCGGAAACTTCGTGCGCGAGTGCGGCGAGACGCCGGGCGTAGTCGCGACCGGCGGCGAGATCATGGATCGAGCACGGGCCGATGATCAGGAGAAAGCGGCGGTCGTCGGTGAAGATGAGCCGGTGGATTTCACGGCGGGCGCGCGTCACGAAATCGGCCTGGGCCTCGGTCTTCGGGAGCTCGGCCAGCAGGCTGGCGGGCGAGGGGAGGGCGCGCGTCTCGACGACATGGATGTCGGAAGTTTTCTGCATGAGGGAGCAGATTGGGCGGGTTGGGACTCGACGCGCAAGCCCGGCTTCGGTCATCTCGGGGCCGTCGGTGGGCCAAAAATGGGCAAAAAAAGTGGCGCACCGTATACCCCTATACGGTGCGCCTTTGCTTTCTTAGTTACCCCAAAACTCCCCGCTAAGCGGGGAGAAGTCTTAAAGTGATGTGCAAAGGAATAGGTTTTAATCTCCCGTCGTCAACTCCAAGTTTTCAAAATCTCTCACTTTTATTGCAATGAGCTCCAAATGAGCATTTTAAAAGCTATGAACTTTTCTACTTCTACGGCGTTCCACGGGTGGCGACCGGCGGCGTGGCTGCGGGTGACGGGGGAGGATGCGGCGACGTTCCTGCAGGGGCAGTTCACGAATGAGCTGCGGGGCCTGCCGGCGGGTGGAGCGGTCTATGGGCTGTGGCTGACGCTGAAAGGGAAAGTGTTGGCGGACAGTTTTGTGGTGCGGGGCGCGGAGCCGGCGGAGTTTTGGGTGGGCAGTTATTTTTCGCCGGCGGCGGTGATCCGGGAGCGGCTGGAGGCGTTTATCATCGCGGATGACGTGACCATCGAGGACGTCACGGCGGCGTGGGCGGCGGTGACGCTGCTCGGCGAGGGTGGGGCGGCGACGATGGCGACGGACGCGGCAACGGCAGGCGGGGCGCGGGGAGGCGTGGTGTTTCGCGGGCGGAGAGGGCAAGAGGCGGCGGTGGAGTGGGTTTTTCCCGGGGCGCAGTCGGACGCGGTGCGGGCGCAGCTCGCCGGCGTGCGCGAGCTCGAGGGCGAGGAGATGACGCGGCGCCGGATCACGGCGGGCGTGCCGGCGGTGCCGGTGGATCTCGGTCCGGGCGATTTGCCCGGCGAGGGCGGGCTGGAGCACGACGCGATTTCCTACACGAAGGGCTGCTATCTCGGGCAAGAGGTGATGGCGCGGCTGAAGTCGATGGGGCAGGTGCGGCGGCGGTTGATGCGCGTGGCGGGCCGAGCGGGCGAGGCGGCGCCGGGAAGTCTGCCGGCGGCGTTGTTTGCGGGGGGGCGCAAGGTGGGCGAAGTGCGTTCAGCGGTGAGCGACGGGGGCGGCGGTTGGGTGGGACTGGCGATGTTGACGCTGTTGCAGCTGGAGGCGGGGGCGGGCCTCGCGGTGGCGGTTGATGCGGTGCCGACGGTGCGGTTGATTGACGGGCTATGACGGAATTGGAGCAACTCACGCAGCTGTGCGAACGCCTCGGTGCGCCCCGGTTGCAGGCGGCGACGATGGCGGCGCAGTTGGCGAAACGGGCCACGCAACTGGCGGCGGAGCGCGGGCTGACGCGCGAGGCGGCGATGGCGCGGTTGCTGGAGGCGGTGGTGAAGGGGCGGGCGGGCGAGGCGCCGGCGAGTCCGGCGGGGCCGCCGGCGTGACGGAGAAAATCGCGCAACGCCGAGCGGATGCGGGGGAGGGGCGGAAATCGATTTGCCCGAGCCGGGCGGCGGGCGGGCGCTCGCGCCTCCCGCCCGCACCCCACGATGAACCAAGCCGAATGGATCGACGCCGGGCCGACGCGTCCCGGAGGAGCGACCGCCCAAGCCGCGGCGGAGCGCGCGACGGACGCGGTGGTGGCGGCGGCCCAACGGGGACGGCGCCGCGAGCAGGAAGTGGCGCTGGTGGGGTTGGGGACGTTTGCCGCGGCGGTGCGGCCCGCGCGCCGCGGTTTCAATCCGCCCACGAAACCGCCGATGGCGATCCGGGCGATCACGCCGGTGCGGTTCAAGCCCGGCGCCGAACTGCGGGCGATGGCGTGAGGGCGGCGCGCGCGTCATCGGCCGGTTTCTGATTCGACGCGAGGCGGGGCGCGGACTTGGCTGGGGCCTGACTATGAAAACCGCCCTCGTGAATTTGTTTCGCGCCACGTTTGGCCGTGCGCCGGAGATCATGGCCCGGGCGCCGGGCCGCATCGAGTTCATCGGCAACCACACGGACTACAACGGTGGCACGGTGCTCGGCGCCGCCATCGACCGGGGGGTGTGGGTGGCGGTCGCGCCGCGCGAAGACGGGCAGCGGCGTTTTGCGAGCGACCAGCGCGCGGGCGTCGTAGCGGTGTCGTGGGGAAACTTGGACAAGCGATCGGGCGCGGAGAGTTGGGTGAACTATCCGCTCGGCGTGGTGGCGGCGCTGCCGGCGTTCGGGCTGCGGGCGCCGGCGGGATTCGACTATCTCGCGATGTCGGATTTGCCGACCGGAGCGGGGCTGAGCAGCAGCGCGGCGATCGAACTGGCCTCGGGCCTGGCCTTCCTGGCGATGACGCGGCAGGAGCCGTCGCGCGAGACGCTCGTGAAGGTGGGGCAGCACGCGGAGAATCAGTTTGTCGGTGTGCCGTGCGGCATTTTGGACCAGGGCGTGTCGGGCTTCGGCCGGAAGGACCATCTGGTTTTCATCGACTGCCGCGGGCCGACGTTTGCGACGGTGCCGCTGCCGGCGGGGGCGCATTTCTGGATTTTCAACACGCACACGAAGCATGCGCTGGTCGACGGGCTGTATGCGGCGCGGCACCGCGAGTGCATGGCGGCGGCGCAGACGCTGGGGGTGGGGCAACTCGTCGACGTGTCGCCGGCGGAGGTTTGGGCGGCGGAGGCGCGGTTGTCGCCCGGGGCGTTCAAGCGCGCGCGGCATATTGTGGAGGAGATCGCGCGCGTGACCGCGACCCAGGACGCGTTGCGGGCGGGCGATCTGGCGGCGGTGGGAAACCTGCTCACGGCGTCGCACCGGAGTTCGCAGACGCTGTTTGAGAACAGCACGGCGGAACTGGATTTTCTCGTCGAGACGCTCGGGGCGACGCCGCACGTGTTCGGCGCACGGCTGACGGGCGGCGGGTTTGGCGGTGCGGTGATGGCGCTGACCTCGGCGAAGTTCGGCGCGGCGCAGGCGGACGCGGTGGCCGCGGCGTATGCGGTGAAGTTCGGCGCGCGGCCCGACGTGCTGCACACGCAGACGGGCGACGGCGCGGCGCTGGTCGCGGTTTAGAAGAGGACCGCCACGTCGGCGAACCAGGCGCCGACCCCGTCGCGGAAGATCAGGAAGTAAAGGGCGGCGGCGATTGCGAGCATCGGGCCGAAGGGGACGTGGGCGCCGAAACCGAGGGCGACGGGTTCGCCTTCGGGGTTTTCGGAAGGCGGGGCGACGGGGGCGGCTTTGCCGGAGATTTTCTCCCAGATCCAGGCGACGGCGAACCAGACGGTGCCGACGCAGGCGCCGCCGAAGACGGCGAAGACGGCGCCCTGCCAGCCGCAGAACGCGCCGATGGCGCCGACGAATTTTACGTCGCCGAAGCCCATGGCCTCTTTTTTCAGCGCGGCTTCGGCGAGCAACGCGATCCAGAGCACGAGGCCGGAGCCGACGAGCAGGCCGAGGAGCGAGGCGACGCCGGAGCGGAGGCTGTCCCCGATAAAGAAATCCGTGTGCTGGCCGTGCAGGGCGGGCACGGCGAAGGACAGCAGTACGCCGAACACCCCGAGGCCAAGGGTGAACACGTCGGGGATGATCATGTGGTCGAGATCGATGAAGGTCGCGGCGACGAGGCAGCTGAGGAAAATCCACCCGCACACGACGAGGCCCGGGGAAAAGGTGCCGCCGGGGGAGAGGCGCAGCCAGCAGGCGACGAAGAGCAGGCCGGTGAGAAGTTCGACGAAGGGGTAGCGGACGGAAAACGGCCGGCCGCAGCACCGGGCGCGGCCGCGGAGAGCGAGCCAGGACAGGATCGGCAGGTTGTCGTAGAACTTGATCGGCTGGCCGCAGCCGCAGTGCGAGCCGGGGGTGACGATCGATTCCTCCTGGGGGACGCGGTAGATGACGACGTTGAGGAAACTGCCGATGCAGGCGCCGATGACGAAGGCCACGCCGGGGAAAAACCACGGGAAGGCGGCGGCGATTTCGGCGAAGGAGGCGAGATTCATCGGGAAAAATGGCGACGACTGGGCCGCGCTACGCTCGCGAACCGCGCAATCGCGTGCAAGCCCACTCCTCCAAAAACGATGGGGCGGATCGGGGGCACGGTGGGCGGCCGACGAAGCGGCTCAGGGATGAATGAGCGGCCGGGCTGCGTGGCGGAAGCGACGGTAGACGGTGAAGTCGCGGACGTCGGTGGGGATGATTTTCGCTGGGGGGTGAAGTTCGGAAAGCACCCCCAGCGAGGCATCGCCGGCGTCCATCTGGGGATATTTCTCGATGAGAATTCTGATTCGCGAAACGTGACCCCAAACGGCAGCAGCACGATCCTGCCCGTTTCGAGGGCCTCGATAGCGGCAAAAAGCGCGACGCGATCCTTTCTGAGTCGGTGGCAGATTTCGCCCCAAACCAGCGCGGTGGTCGCAAGCTGCACGTCGAGCACGGTCAGGACCGAGTGACTCCATGCGTGCCATGGGTCGGGGTCGCTCAAGAGCCCGACGATCGGGCCGGCATCGACCAGATCATCAATCGCCGAAGCCTTCCCGCATGGAAAGGTCTGACGGGGCACCCTTCATGCTGCCGGAATATTTTTTCGCCCACTCGCCGATGGACGGACCTGGGCTGGGGCGGGATTTGGTCGTGGTCTTCGCGGAGATCCGCCGGTGCGGGATTTGGCCCTGGGCTTGCGGGTGGTGAGCGTCGGCCTGGAGGGAAAATTGCGGAGGGCGCGGGGGCGTCAAGTGAGGCCGAGGGCGGCGCGGGCGGCGGCGGCCATGGTGGGGGCGGTTTGGGCGGCGGGGATGCCGCTCCAGTGTTCGAGGGATTTGGCGC
>CAJAYO010000453.1 GCA_903948415.1 uncultured Opitutia bacterium
CGCTGCGAAACTCAGTTTCCGCCCCTGCGCGAGATTTCGCGCGGCCGCAGCGCCGCCTGCCATTTCGTCGCCCCGACAGAAGGCGATGTCTATGTCGATGCCGCCCTGGCCCTGCACCAGATCGATGTCGACCCGGCGCGGCGGGCAACGGTGGCCACCGAGTTCGAGCGCCTCGCCCAGCTTCAGCGCTACCAAGTTTTGGATACGGCCCCGGAAGACGTGTTCGACGACTTCACGATCTTGGCTGCCCAGATTTGCGGCACGCCCATTTCGCTCATCTCCCTCCTCGATGCCGACCGGCAGTGGTTCAAGAGCCGGGTCGGCCTGGCCGCCACCCAAACCCCGCGGGAGATGGCGTTCTGCGACCACGCCATCCGCACGCCCGAGGTGATGGAGGTCCCCGATGCCACCCTGGATCCCCGGTTTGTCGACAATCCCCTGGTGACGGGCGCCCCGGACATCCGGTTTTACGCCGGGGCACCCCTCGTCGCGCCGGACGGCAGCCGCATCGGCACGCTGTGCGTGATCGACCGCATCCCGCGCCACCTGTCCGACGATCAGCGCACGTCTCTGGCGCGGCTCGGGCGCCAAATCATCGTGCAACTGGAGCTGCGGCTGGCGCGGCGGGATCTTGAGGCCCGCATCGCCGGGGCCGAGCGGGCGGAGACCCTGATGCGCGAAACGCTGGCGCGCGCGAACGCCGCCGAACGCCGCACCGGCCTCGTGAACAGTCTGCTCTCCGCCGTCCGCGAATTGCTCACCGGCCACCTCGTGCAAAACGGCCGCCGGGCCACCTTCGCCCGGCTGCTCGAGCTCCTGCTCGAGTACACCGACAGCAACTACGGATTTGTGGCCGAGGTGCTCCACGATCCGGCCGGGCAACCCTATCTCAAGACCCAGGCCGTCACCAACATCGCGTGGAACGACGAGATGCGCGCCTTCTTCGACCAGCATCACGCGCAGGGCCTCGAGTTCCGCAATCTGCAGACCCTCTTCGGCGCCGCCCTCACCACCGGCCAAACGGTGATTTCCAACTCCCCCGCCACCGATCCCCGCCGGGGCGGCCTGCCCCCGGGTCACCCTCCGCTGAATGCCTTCCTCGGCGTGCCCATCCGGCACGGCGGCGAGCTGGTCGGCATGGTCGGCGTCGCGAACCGGCCGGACGGATACGACCCGGCCATCGTCGAGCTGCTCGAACCCCTGTTCTCCGCCTACGCCACCATTATTCACGACGTGCGGATGGCCGACCTGCGCGAAGAAGCCCAGCTGAAGATCGGCCGGCTGAACCAGGAACTGCAGGACCGCGCCGACCGCCTCGACCAGGCCAATCAGGCCCTCGCCGAACGCGACCAGCTCCGCCAGCTCGCCCTCGAAAACGCCTCCGTCCGCCTGCAGCACCTCGCCACCATGGACGCGGCCAGCGACGGACTCGCGCTGCTCGACGCGGCGGGCCTCTATACCTACGTCAACGCCGCCCATGCCACCATGTTTGGCTTCGCCACCAGCGAGGAGTTGCTGGGCAAGAACTGGCGCATCCTCTACGACGACGACGAACTCACCCGGTTCCAGACCGAAGTCTTCCCCGAGCTGGGCGCCCGCCGCCACTGGCACGGTCGCGCCCGCGCCCGCCGCCTCGACGGCACGCATTTCCCTGAGGCGCTCACCCTCACGCTCACGCCGAACGGCGGGCTCATCTGCGTCTGCCGCGACGATACCCTCGCCGTGGAATCGGAGCAAAAGATCCTTGCCCTCTCGCGGGGATTGGAAGCCCGCGCCCAGGAACTGACGCAGGTGAACCGCGAGCTTTCCGACTTCGCCCACGTCGTGTCCCACGACCTGAAGGCCCCCCTGCGCGGCATCGGCTCGCTGGCCAACTGGCTGCAGCAGGACTATGCGGACAAGCTCGGGCCGGAAGGCGCCGAGCAGCTCCGCATGATCGGCGGCCGCGTGGCCCGCCTCAGCGGCCTGATCGACGGCATCCTCAGCTACTCCCGCGCGGGCCGCACCCACCGCAGCCAGACCGTCGTCTCGCTGGACGCGCTGGTGCGGGGCACCCTTGAGATGCTCGCCCCGCCCGCCCACATCACCGTCGCCGTGGTGTCCGAGCTGCCCCAGATCCGGATGGACCCCACCAAGGCCCAGCAGCTTTTCCAAAACCTGCTGTCCAACGCGGTCAAATACATGGACAAGCCCTCCGGCCGGGTGACCGTCGCCTGCGTCGCCGACGAACGCTTCTGGCATTTCTCCATCGCGGACAACGGCCCGGGCATCGAGGAAAAATACTTCGAACGCGTCTTCCAGCTCTTCCAGACCCTTGCGCCGCGCGACGAGGTCGAGTCGACC
>CAJAYO010000454.1 GCA_903948415.1 uncultured Opitutia bacterium
CCCCTCCGCATCTGGCAACGCGCAAAAAAACGTTCCCGCCCGCCGCCCCGCACTCTGAGCTTCGTGCCGCCCGGCGAACCTGTCATATGCCCTTCGCCCCATCCCATGCTCCCCTCCCCCCGCCCCGCGCCCGCCGCGCTCACCCGCCGTGAAGCCCTTCGGTTCACCGCGCGCCTCACCGCCGCCGGCTTCGCCTTCCCCTCCCTCCTCCGCTCCGCTCCCGCGCCCGCCTACCCCCACGGCGTCGTCCGCGGCGAACCCACCGCCGACAAAATCGGCGCCGCCGTCCTCGCCTCCGGCGGCAACGCCGTCGACGCCGTCGTGGCCGCCGCCCTCGCCGCCGCCGTCTGCGCCCCCGCCATGACCGGCATCGGCGGCTACGGCGCCGCAATCATGATCGCCTCCGCCGACGGCAAGAAAGTCGTCGCCATCGACGCCAACTCCGCCGCACCCGCCGCCGCCCGCGCCGATATGTTTCCCCTCGACGACAAGGGCCACGTCCGCGGTCGCGTCAACGACGTCGGCTGGCTCGCCGCCGGCGTCCCCGGCATCCTCGCCGGCCTTCAGCTCGCCCTCGACCGCCACGGCACGCGCTCCTTCCGCGACTCGGTCCAGCCCGCGATCGCCCTCGCCCGCGACGGCTTCCCGCTCACCGCCGCCGTCGCCACCACGATGCGCAACCTCACCCCCACGTTCCGCACCCACGCCGGCGGCCGCGCCCTCTTTCTGCCAAACGGCACCACTCCCGCCGCGGGTGCCCTTTTCCGCAACCCCGACCTCGCCGCCCTGCTCACGACGCTCGCCCAACGCAACTCCGTCGACTCGTTCTACCGCGGCGACCTCGCGCAACGCATCGCCGACGACTTCGCGAAAAACGCCGGCCTCGTCACCGCCGCCGACCTCGCCGCTTACCGCGCCCATGAGGTCGCCCCGCTCCGTTTCGCTTGGAACGGCAGCGAAATCTGCACCGCTCCGCTCACCGCCGGCGGCTTCACCATGCTGCAGTGCCTCACCACGCTTCGCGCCCTCGACTGGCACCGGCAACCCGCCGGTCTCCCCCGCACCCACGCCTACCTCGAAGCCCTCCGCCTCGCGTGGCGCGACCGCCTCGCCCTGCTCGGCGATCCCGCCTCCGCTTCCATCCCGCAGGAAAAGCTTCTCTCCGAGGCCTACGCCCGCGACTGCGCCGACCGCATCCGCCACGCCGTCAAGACCGGGACCCTCCTCCCGCACTCCGCCACCCCCCGCCCCCACGGCGGCACGATTCATCTCAGCGCCGTCGACCGCCACGGCAACATGGCCGCCATCACCCTCACCCACGGCAACGGCTTCGGCGCCGGCGTCACCGTCGACGGTCTCGGGCTCACCCTCGGTCACGGCCTGTCCCGCTTCGAAACCAAGCCCGGCCACCCCAACTCCCCCGGCCCCGGCAAACGTCCGCTCCACAACATGTGTCCGTGCATCGTCCTGCGCGACGGTCGCCCCGTGCTCGCCCTCGGCGCCCGGGGCGGACGGAAAATCCCGAACGCCGTCCTCGAAACCCTCACCCAATTCGTCGCGCTCAACCGCCCCCTCGCAGCCGCCGTCGCCGCCCCGCGCCCCCACACCGAGGGCACCTCCGCCGTCGAACTCGAAGCCGCCTGGCCCGCCACCGAACGCACCGCGCTGCCTTCGCTCGGCTACAAAATCAAAACCGCCGTCAGCGCCACCGTCAGCGCTGTCTCCTTCGATCCGCACTCCGGCGAATCCCGCGCCGCGCTGCGCTGAACGATCCCGCGCCCGCCTCCTATTTCTTCGCCGGCGCCACGATCGCCTCCGTCGAAATCTCCGTCCCGAAGCCGCGCAGAGTGCGGTCAAAAAATTGCCGCGCCCGCCGGTTGGCCTCGGCGTTTTGAAACCCGTGGCCGAACCCCTGCATCGCAACCAGCGTGTGCGGCACCCCGCTGCGCTTCATCGCCGCGTCGAGCTCCAAAGCCTGCACGTAGGGCACCAGCTCGTCGCTCGTCCCGTGCGCGGTGAAAACCGGCGCGTGCCCCGCCGTGATGTGGTTCACCGGCGAAGCCTCCCGCGCCAGCTCCGCCTTCTCCCCCAGCGTCCCGCCGAACAGCACCGTCAGCCGCCCCGCGAGCGCCGCCGCCTGGGCCGGACCCGCGCG
>CAJAYO010000455.1 GCA_903948415.1 uncultured Opitutia bacterium
ATCCCAAAGGCGGATGACCTGGTCGGCACTACCCGAAAGCAGGTGTTTGCCATCGGCCATAAACTGCACGCCCCCCGTCCACCCGCGCTGACCCTCGAGCCGGCCAATTTCCCGACCCGAGGCCGTTTCCCACAGGTAGATTTTAGAATCTGCAGGGCCCACACCCGAAGCCAAGCGTTGGCCGTCCGGTGAAAATGCGAGGCACGTAATCCAATTTTCGGCGATGGTCTGCTGCCATTTGAGCTGACCGGAGGTGAGGTCGACGACCCTGATTTCGCTTTGGCTAGCAGTCGCGCTTTGGAGCGGTGTAAAGGCGACGGTGGAGGCATCGGGCGTCAGGGCGAAGACTTGACTGAAGCTGCCGGGGTATATCGAGGCCGGGATCGTCGATAATTTGGCCCCATCAACAACTCGCCAGCGGGAAATTTCCCCTTGATTATTTCCGGTAGCATCGGCGATCACGAGGGTGCGACCGTCTGCGGAGAAGGCCAAGCCGGCGCAGGCTCCCGTGATCGGTAAGCTGCGAATGACCCGGCGCTGCTGGAGATCCCAAATCTGGACGACAAGCGCCTCGGGAGCCATCGCCGGACTTGGGGTCGTGCCCCAGCCGAGAGGGCGCCCGCCGAAGGCCAGGAGGGGTTCCGTCGGAGAAAAAACCGCCCTGCAACGAGAGCCGTCGGGCATCGGTAGCTCGAGCTTCTCGCCCGTTTTTAAGTGATGCAGGGAGAGCTGGCCTTTTTCCCTCGTGCCGACGGCCGCCCAGGCGCCATCGGCGGAGACCGAGATGGCGGACACTTCGTCGGGGGTGGGTGCCTTGAGAATCTTTTGCGCGTCGCTTTGGCACAATTGCCAGAGGTAGCGCCACTCCCAGCCGCGTAAATCAGGTGCGCCCGCTGCGGGGCGCTGCCGATCCAAGAGGACGCGGGCGCGGCCGAGATTATCCCGATCGAGGGCGCCCTGCAGCGCATTGATATCGGAGGTGTAGGCGAGGCGTTGGGATTTCTGTTCGCCCAGCCGGGCGATCTCCGCATGTTTTTGCGCCTCCCGCCGTGCCGAGAGCGCGAACACCATGGCCCCGACTGCGACCACCGCGACGACCCCGAGGCCCCGCACCAGCCACTTCAGTCGCTGGGCAAATGCGTTCTGCTCCTCCGCTCGCTGGTGTTCGGCGGCGGCCAAGGATTTTGCCATGGCCAACTCTTGCTGCCGGGCTGCTTCCTGCGCCCGCGCTTCCTGCTCCGCTGAGTCGATGCTCATCTGTAGGTACCCCATGGCGGCGTCGAAATTGCCTTTGTACTGGCCGGCCCACGATGCGTTGGGCTGGTTGGCGGTTAACCACGCCCGCGCAATCGACAACTCCGGCTCGCGGTAGAGTCCGGCCTTACCGAGTTGGTGGAGCTGCGCGGTATCCGCCAAGCGCTGGTAAATCCGCGCGGATTGGGCTTCATCGTCGACCCACGTCCGCAGCTTGGCCCAGACGCGCATGAGGCTTTCATGCGAGATATCGATATTGGTGGTCGCCTTGATTTCAGTCTCGGCCGTCGGCATCAAGAAAGTCCGGCCGGGCGCACGATACTCGTCGATCACGTGTCTGATTTTCTCCGGATCATCGGCGATCACCGCGCAGAGATCTTTAAACTTCATCGGCTTCCGGATCCCCCGTCCCTCATTAACTTTTTCGGTCAGCGATTTGAAGAGTTTCTCGGCGATCCAGCGATGGCGATCGCTGGGTAAGCTGCTGAAAACCTCCTCCGCATGCTTGGAGAGGGCTTCGGTCATGCCGCCCGTGGCGCGATAATCGTCCAGATCCAGCGGTTTGGTTTGGTCGGTCGCTTGCCAGTAGGTCCACATCCGCATGAGGGCGTGCTGGAGGATCGGCAATTGGTCGGGGTCGTCGCCGATATCGTTCAACAGCCGCGAGAGCAAACGATCCGCGATCTGTCCGCCGGCCACCTGCACAGGGCCCGTGATGGCTGCTTTGCGCTGGTCGCGATTGAGGCGGGGGATCAAGAACTCGCCCTCGTTCACCGTGTCGGCCAGACGTGGGAATCGGCTGCAATCCCCCAAAAAGTCTGACCGCATGGTGATGATAATATAAATGGGCAGATCACTCTGCGCGGTCGCCTCCAAGAGGAGATTGACGAAAAACGCGGCCTGTTCATCGGTGGCGTCTTCGCTGTCGCGGAAGCGAAAGATCTCCTCGAATTGGTCCACCACCAGCAGCAAGTTGGACTTTTTCTCTTTGTCGCTTTGGCGCACCGCTTCCAACAAGCCCAAGCCGCTGCGGGTGAGCGTGGCTCTGACCTGCGAGATGATTTCGGGCTCGTCCTGATCGTAGAGTCCCGCCTCCACCAGGCTCCGCGCCAAATTTGTCAAGGGATCGCCGCCGGGGCGCATCGTCGCGCTCTCCCAACTCGAACCGGCGCTGGCCATCGTGCCGCTGAGCAACTCGGGCAAGAGGCCCGCGCGCACCAGGGAAGATTTGCCACTGCCGGAGGTGCCGACCACCGCGAGGAAACGATTTTTGCGCAGGCGGCTCGCCAACTCCGTGATCTGCGTATCGCGGCCAAAGAATAAATGGCTGTCGTCAAAAAGAAAGGGTCTTAAGCCGGGAAAGGGGTTCATGATATTTTTTAAATGGGGGTAGCTGGCGGGGCCTAGCCTTTGACGGCTCGCACAAAACCGGCGAGCAGGGCGGGATCAAACGTATCGCTTTTTTGGACGACCACCTCGGCGGCATTTGAGCGGTAGCGCTCCTTGCGGGGATCGGTGGGTGGCGCGAGGTAAATGGTTTTGGCCAAAAAAGGTTTCGCTCGGCCGTAGCCCGGCGACTTCAACAAGCTCATGAGCTTCATATCGACCCACGTGCGGACGCAGCTCCCGTAGAAAATTAAAACGGCATCGCAGTGGATCATCTTTTCGACATGCGCATTTTTTATGTCGGCTTCCTCTCCTTCAAACGTCGGTACGAGGACCTCCAG
Organism: uncultured Opitutia bacterium; assembly: GCA_903948415.1. Taxonomy (GTDB): domain Bacteria; phylum Verrucomicrobiota; class Verrucomicrobiia; order Opitutales; family Opitutaceae; genus GAS368. The sequence goes on from CAJAYO010000455.1 coordinate 2,982, forward strand.
CCCTTGGTCAAAAAGATAGTCTTCCACGGACGCCACCGCTCCATCGTCCACCTGATCAAACATCAGGTAAACGCTGGCGGGGCCCTCGGTCTTGGCGGGGAGGGCTGGGGTCGCCGCGGCGGCCGCTTTAAGTTGGGGCCGGAGCCGATCCACGACGAAGTCCCGGAAATTATCCAAGCTGTCTTCGACGATTTCGGCGCCCGCCTGAGCCTGCGGGTCTTCCTGAAGCTCTTTGATGAAATTAATTTGGCGCGGATCTTCTGTGGCCAAAGATTTTGGCATCCAGATGAAGCGCTTCAGGGTAGTCTTGCGCTTAAAAAGGTCCGCGGAGAGGCGGTTCTGCAGGCAAGGAACGGAGCAGTCGAAGTCCTCGGGGATGAAGCCGTATTTTTTCCCGATGAGATGAACGGCGCAATCGGCTTGCTCCAATAGTTTGATGATCTCGGCCTCGAGTTCAGTGCTATTGACGGGGAGTGGGCCCGCCGGGATCACGCGATGCCCGCGTTCGCTCAGCTCTCGCGCGATTTTCTCTCGGCCGCCCTCGACGTCGGAAGTGACGGCGGCCAGGAACACGGTCATGCCCTCCGGCTTTGGCGCCTCCGCCTTGGCGCCAATGGGTTGGTCGCTTTGCAGCTGTTTGAGTAAAATGGCGATTTCGGCAGCTAAATCGTAGATGCGGGAGAAGTAGCTTTGCTTGGCCTTCGGCCCGAAGGCCTCATCGTATTCGATGGTCCGGCCTGTCTCGGGGTCGATCTCGTAAAAATCAAAGCCGAGGATGCTTTGAAAGACCGCGGGCAAATGCTCCAATGCAGCCGCACTCTCGTAGGGCGTTTTGACAACCTTAATAATCCGCGACTTGCCGTTGACGTTGACGCCTTCGCCGCTCTTGGCGGCCTGATAAAAATCCGTGATCTCTCGCCGGCACCAATCAGATTTCAAATAGCGCGGCGTCAGGACGGAAATCATGATCCGGGCGTTCTTAAACTCCTCTACGATCTTCTCATCGAAGATATCATTCCCCTTGAGTTTCGGATCGCGCCAGATCGTGGGCGACTCGCCCATTAACTGACCCAGCTTCACCCCTAAAACCCGATGAAATTTGCTGATCCAACCCTTCTCCTCCGCATCGAGCGGTTGGTCGTCAATATGGGCGTAGCTGATAAAAATATCGTTCATATAATTGCGTGAAAGCCTAGGGATTGAAGGAATAAAACAACGAGCAGCCTATCCGGCTGCCGGTAAAAAAACGGGCGTCGGAGAGCTGACGGGGGGATGATCAGCTGACGGATTTTAGGGGGGTATCTCTATCTAGCAGCGGATCGCTCAGGGGCGCCTCGTAAGGTCTCCGGAATGGATTTTACGGGCGTGTGCTGCCAACGCGCCTGCGTGCGTGGGGTTTGGCTCGGTGCGTGCGTTGGCTGCTAACACACCCGTCATCACGAGAGCGTACAGCCATATAACACAATCTTCTTCGCCTCTTTTTTCACGGCTCACCTAATTTAGAATCCCATCAACGCACCTCTGAAACGGGATTCCTTAGTCAAACCAACCCGATGCCTTGGAGCACTGCGCCGCTGCGCGGCGACGTGCCCGCCCACCGGCGGAAACTTCCGCGTGGCCGCGGCGGTGGTTCGCGTAAGATTGTCGCGGATGCGTGGCGCACGTCGGTGCACTGTGTCGCGGTGCGCGCGCGCGTCGGAGAATCCCACGTCGGGAAAACACCCCATCGCCAACTGGCCCGGTCTGTGCGACGGTAGATCCACCATGGACTTCGCCAAACTTACCCAGATGTCGCGTCAGGCGATGACGGATGCGCAGAACATCGCCCGTCGGCTCAATCATACCGAGGTCGATACGTGGCACTTGATTTCCGCCCTCGTGGCGCAGGAGAACGGCATCGTGCCCGGGCTCCTCGACAAGCTGTCGATCCCGCCGGCCGCCGTACAACTCTCCGTCGAACGGGAGTTGGAGCGCATTCCGAAGGTCACGGGCAGCGTCGACACCTCGAAGATCTACGTGACGCAGGCCGTCAACGAGGTGCTCACCCGCGGCGAAGAGGAGGCCAAATCGCTGAAGGATGATTTTGTGTCCGTCGAGCATCTGCTGCTCGGTCTGCTCGACGTCGCGAAACCCGCCGCGCTCAAGCAACAGTTCAAGAGTTTCGGCCTCGACCGGGCGAAGGTGCTCTCGGTGTTGAAAGAGATGCGCGGGGCGCAGCGCGTGACGACCGACAATCCCGAGGCGACCTACGCCGCGCTGGAGAAATACGGGATCGATCTGGTGGCGCAGGCCCGGAAAGGGAAAATGGATCCGGTCATCGGCCGCGATGACGAGATCCGGCGCACGATCCGCATTCTGTCGCGCAAGACGAAGAACAATCCGGTGCTCATCGGCGAGCCGGGCGTCGGCAAGACGGCCATCGTCGAGGGGCTCGCCCAGCGCATCATGCGCGGCGACGTGCCGGAGGGGCTCAAGGACAAGACGATTTTCTCGCTCGACATGGGGGCGCTCGTGGCGGGTGCGAAATACCGCGGCGAATTTGAGGAACGCCTGAAAGCCGTGCTCGCCGAGGTCAAACAGAGCGACGGGCGCATCATTCTTTTCATCGACGAGCTGCACACGATCGTCGGGGCCGGCAAGACCGAGGGCGCGATGGACGCGGGCAACCTGCTCAAGCCCATGCTCGCCCGCGGGGAGTTGCACTGTATCGGCGCGACCACGCTCGACGAATATCGCAAACACATCGAGAAGGACGCGGCGTTGGAGCGGCGTTTCCAGCCGGTGGTGGTCGACCAGCCGACGGTGGAGGACGCGTTGTCGATTCTGCGCGGGATCAAGGAGCGCTTCGAGCTGCACCACGGCGTGCGCATCCAGGACAACGCGCTGGTGAGCGCGGTGACGTTGTCGAACCGCTACATCACCGACCGTTTTCTGCCCGACAAGGCCATCGATCTCATGGACGAGGCGTGCGCGATGATCCGCACCGAAATGGACTCGCTGCCGCAGGAACTCGACGAACTCACGCGCAAGGTGCTGCGGCTCGAGATCGAGGAGACGGCGCTCGCGAAGGAAAAAGACGACGCCAGCAAGCGGCGCCTCGACGTGTTGCGGAAGGAGCTGTCCGAAGCCCGCGAGCAGGCGAAAGGCATCAAGCTCCACTGGGAGAAAGAAAAGGCGTCCGTGCAGAAGACGCGCAAGCTGCGCGAGGAAATCGAGGCCGCGCGGCTCGAAATGGAAAAGGCCGAACGGGCCTACGACTTGAACAAGGTGGCCGAATTGCGCCACGGGAAGATCCCGCAAATGGAGGAGGAATTGAAACGCCTCGAAAAGAAAGGCCGCGAGCAGACCACGTTGTTCAAGGAAGAAGTGTCCGAGGAAGAAATCGCCGAGATCGTGTCGAAGTGGAGCGGCGTGCCCGTCACCCGACTCGTCGAAGGCGAGAAGGACAAGCTGCTGCGGCTGGAGGAGGTCCTGCACCAACGCGTGATCGGCCAGCACGAGGCGGTGACGCTCGTGACCGAGGCGATTCTCCGCGCGCGCAGTGGGATCAAGGATCCGCGGCGGCCTGTGGGGAGTTTTCTGTTTCTTGGGCCCACGGGCGTCGGCAAGACCGAACTCGCAAAGACGCTCGCCGAGAC
>CAJAYO010000456.1 GCA_903948415.1 uncultured Opitutia bacterium
ACGCTCTTCCGCGACCATGCCGTCGTTGCCGAGCGCGAAGACGGCCTGCCGCAACTCCGCGTGATCGACCTCCGCACGCGCGCCGCCCACCGCATCACCTTTCCAGAGCCCGTGTTCACCGCCGGCCTCGCCGCCAACCTCGAAGCTGGCACCGCGACGCTGCAGTTCAGCTACCAATCGCTCGTCACCCCGCCCTCGGTCTTCCGCTACGATATGGCCACCCGCACGCGCACGCTGCTGAAGCAGACCGCCGTTCTCGGCGGCTATGACCCGTCCCGCTACACCAGCGAACGCGTCTGGGTCAGCGCCGCCGACGGCACCAAAATCCCCGTCTCGCTTGTCTATCGCGCCAATCTCCGCGCCGCCGGCCCGCAGCCGCTCTACCTCTACGGTTACGGCAGCTACGGCGCCAGCCTGCCGGCCAGCTTCTCCTCGGCCCGCCTCAGTCTCCTCGACCGCGGCGTGATCTACGCCATCGCCCACGTCCGCGGCGGCGGCGAACTCGGTGAACCGTGGCGCGAGGCCGGCCGGATGAAGCAAAAAATGACGACGTTCACCGACTTCATCGCCTGTGCCGAATCGCTCGTGCAGCGCGGCTACACGAAGCCGGCGCAACTCGTGACCAGCGGCGGCAGCGCGGGCGGCCTGCTGATGGGCGCCGTACTCAACCTCCGCCCCGAACTCTTCCAGGCCGCCGTCATCAAGGTGCCCTTCGTCGACGTCCTCAACACCATGCTCGATGCGTCGCTCCCCCTCACGACCGCCGAATACATCGAATGGGGCAATCCCACCGTGAAGGATGAATATTTCTGGATGCGGGCCTATTCGCCCTACGACAATCTCCGCGCCCAAAACTATCCCGCCATCCTGGTGACCACCGCGCTCAACGACAGCCAGGTGCCTTATTGGGAGGGGGCCAAATACGTCGCGAAACTTCGCCCGCTCAAGACCGACCAGAATCCGCTCCTCCTCAAAATCGCCCTCGAACCCGCCGGCCACGGCGGCGCGTCCGGCCGCTACGACGCCCTGCGCGAGACCGCCTTCGACTACGCCTTTCTCCTCTCCACGCTGAATCTCAAATAAGGCCATGCAACCGCACCTCCGTCTGAAATTCATCTCGCTCGCCGCCGCCGCGCTTCTTCCCGCCGCCGGCCAAGCCGCCGAAACGCCCGCCGCTCCGCGCCCCTACGGCCTCGTCATCCACGGCGGCGCCGGCGTCATCGAGCGCAAGACGATGACCGCCGCGCTCGAGGCCGAGTATCGCGCGAAACTCACCGAGGCCCGCGGAGCCGGCTACGCCATTCTCGCCCGCGGCGGCACCGCGCTGGACGCCGTCATCGCCGCCGTGAAAATCTTGGAGGACTCCCCGCTGTTCAACGCCGGCAAGGGCGCGGTCCTCACCGCCGACGGCACCTGCGAACTCGACGCCTCGATCATGGACGGACGCACTCAGGCTGCCGGAGCCATCGCCGGCGTCCGCCACATCAAGAACCCGATCACGCTCGCGCGCGCCGTCATGGAAAAATCCGCCCACGTGATGCTCACCGGCGACGGCGCGGAAAAGTTCGCGAAACAACAGGGCTTCGAATTCGTGCCCAACGACTATTTCCAAACCGACGCCCGCCGCCAACAGCTCGAAACCGCCCGGGAGCGCGCGAAACAGAAAGCCCTCGGCCGCCCCACCTCGTCGCTTGAGGCCGATCCCTTTTCCCGCACCGCCCGCTATGGCACGGTCGGCTGCGTGGCCCTCGACCAAGCCGGCAACCTCGCCGCCGGCACGTCCACCGGCGGCATGACCAACAAGCAATTCGGCCGCGTCGGCGACGCCCCCATCATCGGCGCCGGCACCTACGCCCACAACGCGACCTGCGCCGTCAGCGCGACCGGCTGGGGCGAGTATTTCATCCGCGTCGGCGTCGCCCGCGACATCGCCGCGCAGGTCGAATACCAAGGCGCCACCCTCGCCGACGCCGCCAGCGCCACCCTCGCGAAAGTCGCCGCCCTGGGCGGTGACGGCGGCGTGATCTGCATCGACCGCGCCGGCCGCATCGCCCTGCCCTTCAACACCGCGGGCATGTATCGCGGCTACCAGCTCTCCACCGGCGCCGCCGCAATCGAAATTTTCGGAGCGAACTAGGCCCGCGCCTCCGTTCACCGGTCGAACGTCGTCGGGAGGATAACCATCCGCGGGTCGATGCTGCGGAGGGCGCCGGCTCCGCCATCCGGGTTGACGGCGATCGGCTGCAGCCGGACTTTTTCGGACCCAGTGCGCACGTTCAGCTGCAGCCGGGCGAAATCTGCCGGGCCGCCGTCGGCTTCATCGTCCAGGTCCGGAGGGGATGGTCGTTCAGCGCGAACGCCAGGCCCTTCGCGGCGATGCCGGAGGCTTCCGGGGTGCCCGATAAGCCCAGAGGCCTGACCGCGTAAAAAGCCAAGGGCGAGGGTCGACAAAAAATCGGGCAGCTACGGCTTGCGGGCCTCTGGCGCAGCCGCCGGCGGTGGCGTGGGCCCGCCCCGTTCACCCCGCCCCCCGCGGCCGCCGAAACCGCCCGCGGGCGCCGGCGGCAATTCGTTCGGCAACGCATCGGCACACAGCGCGAGAATCTCGATCACCGTCAGACTCGTCTGCGCCGCGTCGTTCGTGGACATGCCGGCCGACTCATGCACGGGATTGAGCGAATCGGGTCCGCT
>CAJAYO010000457.1 GCA_903948415.1 uncultured Opitutia bacterium
CCAGAGGGCACGGAGCCCAGCCCACAAGGACACAGAGCGGACAAGGTGTTTGACTCCGTGTCCTCGGTTTGGACCTCTGGGCGCTCTGTGAAAAAGGAATTTCTTGAGGAAAGTGTGATTGATGCGGGTTAGGTGGTCACCCGCTCTGATCGGTCACTCTCCACGCTCCGCTTTCGCCGCTCAACGCTCAGCGCGCCGCCGCCCGCCCCGCCCTACTTCCCTCCGACCCGCGCCGTGCTCTCGCGCACCAACAGTTCCGTCGGAAAAATCGTCTGCGACGGCTTCGCCGCCGCTTTCCCCTCGATGCGCTGGATCAACAGACTCGCCGTGCGCGCGACCATGTCCTTGATCGGCTGCGCGATCGTCGTCAGCGCCACCGGCAGGTAGGCCCCGAGGGGTATGTTATCGACGCCGACCACCGACAGATCCCGCGGCACGCTCAACTGCTCGTCCGCCGCCGCCCGCATCGCCCCGATCGCCGACAGATCGTTCAGCGCGATCAACGCCGTCGGCCGCTTCGCCTTCGTCTGCCGCAACAAATCGCGAAACGCATCGCGCGCACTCGCGATGTGATGCTCGCACCGCACGAACGAAATGCTCTCCGGCGGAATCCCCTTCGCCCCGAGGATGGTGCGGAACAGCTCCGCCCGCATACCGTCGTCCTGCCCCTTCGCCAGCGCGCACAAAAACGCGAAGCGCCGATGCCCGAGCCCGAGCAGATGCTCGATCGCCTGCGTGAACCCCGCCGTGAAATCGCTCACCACGGAATCGATCGGCAGCGCCACGTCCGGCTTCGCCGCCAACGCCACGGCCGGCGGTCCGCTCGCCGCCAGCCCCGTCAAAAACGGCCGGTGCAGCTCCGCGTCGCTCACAATCAGCGCCACCCCGTCCACCTGCCGGTCGAGGATCGACTGAAACCGGTGCTGCTCGGCCGCCAGATCGTTGCGGCTGTGCTCCAGAATCAGGTCGTAGCCGTGCGCCGCCACCGCCTGGTCGAGATAGTCCGCCAGCACCGGATAAAACGGGTTGTGCAGATCCGGCACCACGAGCCCGATCGTCTTGTACCGCCCCAGCCGCACGCCCAGCGCCGCCTTGCTCGGCCGATAGTTCAGTTCCTTCGCCGCCAACACCACGCGCTCGCGCGTCTCCTTCGATGCCCACGAATCCGGCCGGTTGTTGAGGATCGTCGACGCCGTGTTGGGGGCGACTCCGGCTCGGGCGGCAACATCGATCAGGCGGGCTCTCATGCGGTCAGGAAACGTCGTCCCCCCGCAGACGGCGATGAAAACTTCCCGGTTTCGCCCGTCGCGCCGCCCGCGTCCCTGGATCGCGTCCCGCCGCGCCGGCGTCAGCGGATAACCCGCGCTGGCCGCCGCCGCGAGCACGACTCCGACCCGCGGTGACGCGATCGGCGAGGTGCGCAACTCCCATCGCGTCGGCGCCAGCGGGACCGCCCGCGGGACAGAGCCGCCCCCGCCGAACCGATCCCTGTATCCAGCCCCTGCAGCTCGCGGCCCTTCGCCGGCGCGGCATTTTCACCGGCGCGGAATTCGCATTTGCCAAGCGCACGCTGCATCAGGGGAAGTAAGGCATGCCCCATTTCGAACGCTATCTTGGTCTCGACTACTCCGGCGCCCAAACTCCCACCAGCAGCCTGCCCGGCCTGCG
>CAJAYO010000458.1 GCA_903948415.1 uncultured Opitutia bacterium
CGCGGCGGCCGCCGCGGGAGCGACGGGCGTGTAGTGGAGCGTCTCGCCTTCGACGAAGGGCAGCGCGGCGAACGGCGTGGCATCGAGGAGAAGTCCGGTCTCGGGGAGGTTCGCGTAGGTGATCGGCGCGAGCTGGGGAATCTCGGCGGCGAGGAGTTTCCAGACCGAGCCAAGGTCGGACGGGACCGAAGCACCGGCCGCAGCGGCCAGTTTGGCGAGAACGATCAGGTCGTCGGTCGCTCCCGCGGGCGCGGGGACGGCTTTCGCGAATTTTTGGAGACGGAACTGCTGGTTCACCAGCGTGCCGTTTTTCTCGAAGACGGCGAGGGTCGGGAGGACGACCTTCGCGGCGGCGCTCGTGGCGTTGGCGTGCGTGCCGAGATAGACGACGGCGACTTTCGCGAGCTGCGCGGCGGTGAGGCCGGCGGCAGCGAGGTCTTCGCCGACCGAGACGATCACCTTGGTTTTCCCGGCGTCGACCGACGCGGCGAGTGCGACGAGTTTCTGCGCCGGCAACGCGGCAATGAGGCCGGTGACGAGGGCGCCGCGGACGTTCGGGTTGCGGTCGGCGGAGATGAGGAGCTTGTCCCCCTGCCCCACCCGGCTGACGAGCTGCGTCGGGGCGTTGAGCGCGACGGCGAGTTTCTTCGTGAGAAATTGTTCCTCGACGGTGCTGCGGGCGGAACCGACGACGGCGATGGCGCCGGCATGGGCCTTGAACAGATCGGCGGCGGCGTTGACGGCGATGTCGAGGCCGCTGTCGGCGCCGTTGACCTTGACCGCGGTAAGACGGTCGGCGGCGCGGAGGGTCTTGAAAAGTTCGCGGCCGGAGTCGGCCATCCACGTGTCGTTCACCTCGTCATTGCGGCGCGGCGTGACGCGGTAGATCTGGCCCTCGCGGGACCAGACGACGGTGTTGGCGCCGACGGAGGATTCGGTGTCGAGGCTGTTGGTCTGCTTGAGAAACCAGACGCGCATCTTGAAGCGGAAATCCGTGCTGGTGAGCGCACCGACGGGGCAGATGTCGACCGTGTTGAGCGAGTAGTTGTTCGAGAGCTGCTTGCCGGGGAAACAGGTGAGCGTCGAGTAGCTGCCGCGGTCGATGAAGCCGAGGACGTCGTCCTTCGCGATTTCCTTCGAGAAGCGGATGCAGCGCGAGCAGAGGATGCAGCGTTCGTCGTCGAGGGTGACGCGCGGCCCGAGCTGGGTGCGCTTGGGCTTCACGTTTTTCTGTTCGACGAAGCGCGAGTAGCCGCGGCCGTAGCCGGTGGACTGTTCCTGGAGCTTGCACTCGCCGGCCTGATCGCAGATCGGGCAGTCGAGCGGGTGGTTGATGAGGAGGAACTCCATCACGCCCTCGCGGGCGTCCTTGACCATCGGAGACGTCGTCTTGACGTGGAGGCCGGGCGAAACGTTCGTGCCGCAGCCGATCTGGGGACGCGGGATCCAGTTGATTTTCTGTTTGCCGGTGGCCGGATCCATGATCGGCGCCTTGGTGGCGGGATCGACGGCGGGCATGCCCATTTCGATGAGACACATCCGGCAATTGCCCACGATGGTGAGCTTCGGATGGTAGCAGTAGTGCGGCACGTCGACGTTCACGAGGCGGGCGGCCTCGATGACGTTGGTGCCTTTGGGCACGGCGATCTCCCGGCCGTCGATGTTGACGGTGACGAGGTCGGGTTTGGGCGGAGCGATCATCGGAGCAGGAAAAGGTTAAACGAGTTCGGGCGCGCCGGCGGGCTTCGCGGTTTTCTTGGTCTCGGGATACTGCTTAAACTCGTCGCCGAACTTCGCGATGAAGCTCTGAGTCGGCCACGAGCAGGCTTCGCCGAAGGCGCAGATCGTGCGACCGGGAATCTGGTCGGCGACGCTCTTGAGGAGCGCGGCGTCCTCGTGGCGGGCCTGGCCGTGGACCATGCGCGTGGTGATTTTCTTCATCCACAGCGAACCTTCGCGGCACGGCGTGCACTGGCCGCAGCTTTCGTGGGAGTAGAACGCATTGATGTTGGCGAGGGCCTCGACCATGTTGACGGTGTCGTCCATCACGATGACGCCGCCGGAGCCGCCCATCGTGCCGATCATGCCGAGCGAATCGAAATCCATCGGCACATCTTCGACGCCCCAGTCGTAGTCGACCATCTCGGCGCCGACCTTGCGTTTGCCTTTGAAGCGTTCGCCGAAGCGGAGGATTTTCGCGGAGGAACCGCCGGGGATGACGGCCTTGAACGTGCGGCCGGGGAGCGGTCCGCCGCAGACCTCGTTGAGCAGCTGGCCCATCGTGATCTTGCCGGCCTCGAACTCGTAATAGCCGGGACGCTGCACGTGGCCGCTGACGCAGAAAATGCGCGTGCCGGTGTTGTTGGGCGTGCCGATTTTCGTGAAAGCGTCGCCGCCGAATTCGACGATGTGTTTCACGTGGCAGAGCGTCTCGACGTTGTTCACGATCGTCGGGCACTGATAGAGCCCGAGGACGGCGGGGAAATACGGGGGCTTGATGCGCGGGTTGGCGCGCTTGCCTTCGAGCGACTCGATCAGGCCGGTCTCCTCGCCGCAGATGTAGGCGCCGGCCCCGCGGTGGACAAAGATGTCGCAGGAGTAGGTCGTCCCGAGGATGTTTTTTCCGACGAAGCCGGCGGCCCGGGCCTCGGCGATGGCTTTTTCGAGGATGCGCGCGCCGTGGGGCATCTCGCCGCGGATGTAAATGTAGGCCTGCTTCACGTTGTTCGCGAAGCACGAGATCATCGTGCCCTCGATCAACTGGTGCGGGTCCTGATGCATGATGTAGCGGTCCTTGAAGGTCCCGGGCTCGGACTCGTCCGCGTTGACGATCAGGTAAATCGGTTTGCCGCTCTTGCGGTCGACGAGGCCCCACTTCACGCCGCAGGGGAAACCCGCGCCGCCGCGGCCGCGCAGACCGGATTTCTTCACCTCGTCGATGAGCTCCGCGGGCGGACGCGTCACGGCCTTTTTGAGGACTTCGTAGCCGCCGTGGCGGACATAGCAGGCGAGATCGTTCGAGTAACCGGGCTCGTCGATGTGCTGGAAAATGATGCGGCGTTGGGTCGGAGCGGCCATGGTGGTTAGCGTTTCTTCGCTTCGGCTTTGATCTGGGCGCTGAGCTGTTTCGCCTTCGCGCAATCGACCTTCTCGTGCAGGTCGTCGTCGATCAGGACGACGGGCGCGGTACCGCAGCTGGCGAGGCACTCGACGAAGTCGACCGTGACCTCGCCGTCGGGCGAGACCTCGCCGCGGTGCGTGTTGAATTCTTTTTCGAACTGCTCGCAGGTCTTGTAGCCGCCCATGAGCGCGCAGGAGAGCGTGCGGCAAACCTTGATGTGGCGGCGGCCGATGGGCTTCTGCCGGAACATCGGATAAAACGTCACGACCTCGTAAACGTTGATCGGCTCGAGCTCGAGCTTCGTGGCGATCCATTCGATGGCGCCCTCGGGAATGTAGCCGACATCCTCCTGGATGAGGTGCAGGAGCGGGAGCGTGGCGCTGCGTTTCGTCGGGTAATGCGTGATTACCTCGTCGATCTGCGTGAGCGTGGTGGGCTTGAGATTCATCGTCGCGGGTCGCGGGAAATGATTAGCGGTCGCACTCGCCCATGACGAAGTCGAACGAGCCGAGGATGGAGACGACGTCGGAGATCAGGGCGCCGACGCAGACCTTGGGAAGAATCGAGAGATTGCAGAACGAGGGGGAGCGGATCTTCAGGCGCCACGGCACGCCGCCGCCCTTGCTCACGACGTAGAAACCAAGCGCGCCCTTCGGGTTTTCGGCCTCGAAGTAGACTTCGCCGGCCGGCATCTGCGGGCCTTCGGTCACAATCATGAAATTCTGGATCAGCTCCTCCATCGACGTGAGGATCTTGTCCTTCGGCGGCGCGAAGATCTTCCGCGCGTCCTTCGCATACCAGTCGCCGCCGGGAAATTTCGCGACGGCCTGTTTGATGATGCGGACCGACTGCTTCATCTCCTCGCCGCGCACGAGATAGCGGTCGTAGCAGTCGCCCTTCGTGCCGACGGGAACGTCGAACTCATACTGCTCGTAGCCGGAGTAAGGTTTGTCTTTGCGCAGGTCGAGGCCGACGCCGGAACCGCGGAGATTCGGGCCGGTGAGTCCGTAGGCGATCGCGTCCGCCTTCGAGATCACGCCGATGTCGACCGAGCGGTCCATGAAGATCTTGTTGCGCGTCAGGAGCCCGAGAATCTCGTCGAGGATGGGGAGAAACTGGTCGCAGAACGCGTTGACGTTGTTCGTCCAGCCCTCGGGCACGTCGCGCTGCAGGCCGCCGATGCGGGCATAGCTCGTGGTGAAGCGCGCGCCGGTGAGTTCCTCGAACAGTTTGTAGAGCTTCTCACGCTCGGTGAAGCAATACATGAACACCGTCCACGCACCCGTATCGATGCCGAAGGCGCCGAGGCCCATGAGGTGAGAGGAAACGCGCGCGAGCTCAGCGGTGATGACGCGGATCGCCTGACAGCGCGCCGGCACCTCGAGTTTGGCGAGGCGCTCGACCGCGATGGCGTAGGCCATGTTGTTCGCGAGCGGGGCGAGGTAGTCCAACCGGTCCGTGTAGGGCACGAACTGGTTGTAAGTCATGTTCTCCGCGATCTTCTCGTCGCCGCGGTGCAGGTACCCGACGACCGGGTCGCACTTGGTCAGGATCTCGCCGTCGAGTTCCATTTGCAGGCGGAGCACGCCGTGGGTCGAAGGATGCGACGGGCCCATCGAGAGCGACATCTTTTCGGTCTGGAACTCCGGCGGCGCGCCCGCGGCTTTGGCGGCGCTGTCGGGAAAAGCGAATTCGGTGGCCATCGTTGGTAAAGGTCGGCGGAAAAAGCGCAGCGCTTACTCCGGTTTCTCCTTCCGCTCGTTCCAGCTCTCGTCTTTGGCGCGCGGCTCGGCGTCGGTGAGGTTCATCTCACCGACCGACGCGACAAACGGTCCGCCGGCCATCGGCGCGGCGATGACCTTGGCCTTCGTCTCGGCCGCGACTTCCACGTCGGGGAGCACCGTCTCGATGCCGGCCAGCGGGAATTCCTTGCGCAGCGGGTGATAGGGATAACCGTCCCACATCAAAATCCGGCGCAGGTCGGGGTGGCCGGCAAACGTGATGCCGAACATGTCGAAGCACTCGCGCTCGTGCCAGTTGGCGCCGGGCCAGAGGCCGACCGCACTGGGGACCGCGGGCTCGGCGTCGCTCGGGCAGTTGGTGGCGATTCGGACGTAGGCGCCGCGCGTCGTCGCCAGCAGGTGATAAACCACGGTGAACCGCGGCGAGGCACCCTCGGCCCAGTCGATCGCGGTCAAGTCCACCAGCATATCGAACCCGCCCTCGTCGCGCAGATAGCCCAGCACGGCGAGCACCTCGCCCACGGGGACGTTAAACGCCGGGAGGTCGGAACTGGGGCGGTCGCTCACCTGAGGAAATTTCCCCTTGAGAGCGGTCGTGACGTCGGCGGTGGCGAACATGAAAGGTGCGGTGAGGGTGGAAAAAAGCGTTGGTCGGCGGACGGAAAAACCGGCGGCGCGATCAGGCGGACAACAAATTCTTGGCCGAAGGCTCCTTGCGGACCTTGGCCTGGAGCTTCATGAGCGCATCGATCAGCGCTTCCGGACGCGGCGGGCACCCGCTGATATAGACGTCCACCGGAATGATGCGATCGACGCCCTGGAGCGTCGCGTAGCTGCGATACATGCCGCCCGAACTCGCGCAGGCGCCCATCGCGATGACCCACTTGGGCTCCGCCATCTGGTCGTAAATGCGGCGGACGGCGCTCGCCATCTTATAGGTGACGGTACCCGCCACGATCATGCAATCGGACTGGCGCGGCGAAAACCGCATGACCTCCGCCCCGAAGCGCGCGATGTCGAAGCGGCTCGACGCCGTGCCCATCAGCTCGATGGCGCAGCAGGCGAGGCCCATGGGCATTGGCCACATGGAATTGGTGCGGATCCAATTGATGACCGCGTCGGCCCGGGTGACGACGACCTCCCCCTCAATCTTGCTGTTGTAGGCGAGTTCGTTGTTGGAGGTGACCATGGTGGGAAGGATGCGGCGGGAGAAAAAGTCCCCCGCAGAGTTGCCCTGCGCCATCCGTCGCGCAAGACGGTTTTCGAAAAACTTCCGACGCCCCCCGGACGGCAGCAGGATCACCGCGCCCGCGTTCCAGCGCGGCTGACCACAAATCGACGGCGCCGACCTGAGCCGGCTCCAACCAGGTCCCGGATCGCGCGGCGATGGATGGGGAAAAAATGGCGGAGAGGGAGGGATTCGAA
>CAJAYO010000459.1 GCA_903948415.1 uncultured Opitutia bacterium
CCGCTTTGGTTGAGGGCGTTGCCGTAGTTGTAGTGGGCGTCCACGTAGTCCCGCTTGAGGCGCAGGGCTTCCTCGTAGTGGAGAATGGCTTCAGCGACATGTCCCTGCTCGGCCAACACGACGCCGAGGTTGTTGTGGGCGTCGGCGAAGGTGGGTTTGAAGCGCACCGAGTCGCGATAGTGGGCCACGGCTTCGTCTTTGCGGCCCAATTTATAGAGGGCGTTGCCGTAGTTATTGTGGGAGGCGGCGTGGCCGGGTTTGAAGCGCAGGGCGCGTCCGATCGGGTCCAAGGCCTCGGCGGGTTGGTGCTGTTCGGAAAGGCTGTTGCCCAGATTATTGAGGGCGTCGATGTAGTTGGGGAGGAGGCGCACCGCTTCGCGGAAGCACGCGATCGCCTCCTCGAACTTTTCCTGGCGGTAGAGGATTTCGCCCACGTTGTTGTGCGCGCGGGCGCTGGAGGGGTATTTGTTCACCGTGTCGCGCCACAGGGACATTTCGCTTTGGTAGTCGACGTTGCGGCGAACGGTAAGCCAACCGGCCCCGACCGCGAGGATCGCCCACAGAATGAAGGAGCGCCGGCCGATCACGGACCAGACCCCGATCACGACCGCCGTGAGCACGCTCGCGAGGGGCAGATACATGCGATGTTCGGCCAAGGGCTCGGTTGCGATCGGGATGAAGCTCGAACTGGGGCCGAGGATGGCAAAAAACCAGAGGCCCAGGAAACCCAGCAACGGGTGCCGTTTCAGTGCGTAACCTGTCGCGATGACCAAGCCGACGATCAGCAGGCCTTGGGGAAGCACCGGCAGGAGGTCCTTTTCAATCGCCGTGCCATAATCGAAGACCAAGGGGTGGGGCCAGAACGTCAGCTTGAGGTATTTCCCCAGGCCGAGCGCCGAGGTGAGGGCGTAGTCCCAGCTGGAAATTCCCCCCGCACCGAGTCCCGCGGTGCCGCCGCGGTTGCCCGTGCCGGCGACCAACCACGCCAGGGGCAGCCAGGTGGCCGCGAGCCCGAGGTAGAGCCGGCGGTGGCTCTGCCAGGCCGAGCGAAACGTGCCGCTGACGGCGGCCCGATCCAGCAGCAAGACGAGCAGGGGGGCCGACGCCATGACTTCCTTGGTCGTCATGCCGCAGAAACAGGCCAGCACGGTCAAGCCGTGCCACAGCGCGGGGCGGTCGGAGGAGACCGAGCGCAGGAAACAGTAGAACGTGACCAGGTAAAACAAACCGACCAACGATTCGGCGCGCTGGACGACGTAGGTGACGGACTCGGTTTGGAGCGGGTGGACCGTCCACAGCAAGGCGATGCAGAACGCGAGCGGGAGGGCGGTATCGGGCGCCCCGAAGCGCGGGCGCAGCAAGGGTAATTCGAAGGTCCGGCGGAGGGCGCCGAAGAGTGCGAGGGCCGCCAGGACATGGATGACGAGATTGACGAGGTGATAGCCGGCGACCTCCGTGCCCCCGAGCGCGTAGTTGAGCGCGAGCGAGAGATTGACCATCGGGCGACCGTTGACCGTGATGCCGCTGTCGTTCGGTGGCGTCAGCACCGCCGACAGCTTGGAGAGGTCCACAATGGTCGGGTTCTCCTTGATGGCCGCGATGTCGTCGTAGACGAAGGGCCCCGAAAAACTGTTGTGGTAGGCGGCCAACGCCGCGAGCACGAGCAGGCCGGCGGCGATGACCACGGACCAAGGGCGACCGGTGAGAGTGGGTGGGGGAACAGTCGGCACGACGGAAAACTTAACGACGGCGGGGGAGCGGCATGCAACAGAATCTCGGCGGGACAGCGGGAAGGCCCGACAGGTCCGACGGGCAGGCCGGACGGCCGGGCCAGCGACCGGGACGGGAGTGGACCCGAGGGGCCGAACAAACGAACTGGGTTGGCGTAATCGGTCCGGACTAATAGATCGCAAGCGGCGGGCTACTGGCCCGCCGGGGAGGTGCGATTGAGATTGTGCCTCATGGAGGGGAAGGCATGGTCTGCCCCAAGTCCTCCGCTTAGCGGAGGATGGGGTAACTAAGAAAGTAATGTCCGTCGTATAGGGGTATACGGCGGACTCTTTTTTTGCCCCTTTCGCGGGATCCGGCCGCCGATTCGACCTCCATGGGGGTTTTTTGCCGCTGGGGGAAGCGATGGGCCAAACTTGGCGCGAGAATTACCTCCCCATGGGGCGGGCTTCCGGCCACGGTGCTGCGTCACATGGCACACATCGGCAAACGCAACCAGCTCCCCTTCGTCCGCGAAGCCACTCCGGGATTCTATCTCGACGGCGGATCGCATGGGGAAATTCTGCTGCCGGGACGCTATTTGACGAGCCGCCCGACGGTCGGGAGTCTGGTGGATGTGTTTGTCTATCGGGATTCCGAGGACCGGTTGGTCGCGACGACCGAGGCGCCGTATGCGGCGGTCGGTGAATTCGCTTTTCTGCGGGTCGTGAGCGTGAATCCGCGCATCGGGGTCTTTTTGGATTGGGGGCTGGAAAAAGATCTGCTCTTGCCGATTCGCGAACAGTCCGGGCCCTTGCAGGAGGGGGACTGGTTGGTGGTGCACGTGGCGCTGGACCAACGGACGGACCGCATCATTGCGAGTGCCCGGCTCAACCGTTATCTCAACCTCACTCCGCCGGTGTACGCCGAGGGGCAGGCGGTGAAGATTTTGGTGATCGGTGAATCTCCGCTCGGCTACAACGCGGCGGTGAACCATACGCATCGCGGTTTGCTCTATCACGGTGATTTGCCGGGACCGCTCACGATCGGGCAACCCTTGGACGGATACGTGCGCACGGTGCGACCGGACGGGAAGATTGACCTGGCGCTGGATCGCGGGCGGGTCGGGTATCAGCGCATTGGGCCGGTCACGGACAAGATTTTGGCGACCCTCCGCGCCGCGCCGGGCGGGCGTCTGCCGCTGCATGACAACAGTCCGCCGGAGGAAATCCGGGCGACCTTCGGGGTGAGCAAGAAGGCCTTCAAGCAGGCGATCGGGGTGTTGTTCAAATCCGGCCAGATCCTGATCGAGAAAACGGGGATCCGCCTGGTGGCGCCGGAGCCGGCGAAGAAAGCGGGTCCCGTGGCGCCGGGGCGGCGCTGAGCGGGGCGGCGGGCTTATTCCCGTTCGCGATCAGGCGGAGACTCATCTGCCGGAAGGCAGGAGCCTGCGTGCAGGCGATTCAGTCCGGAGCCATCGCCCGCGAGCGGGCTCCGACCTATCGCGTGAATCGCAGGGCGAAGGCGAACGGGAATTACGGGGTCTGGGCGGGGGTGACGGGCGGAGCTGAGCCGGCGGGAACGAACAGGGTGCGGTTGCTCGGGTCGCGCGCATCGTCGGGGCGCGGATAGTCGCGCCAGAGCCAGCGGAGCATGTCGGGCAGAATGGCGCCGCCCTGTTTGTTGGAGTGCGTGCCGATGCCCCAGGTGAAATTGACGTCGTAGCC